>NZ_JAIFKJ010000525.1 GCF_019695415.1 Thiohalocapsa sp. | reverse complement strand
TCGGCCTCCAGGTACGGGAACAGGTAGGCGACGGCCTTCTTCATGACCCGGGCGGATTTGACCACCTGCGGCAGGAACATCTTGCCGGCGCCGAACAGGTCGCCCACCACGTTCATGCCGTCCATCAGCGGGCCTTCGATGACCTCCAATGGCTTGTCGGCGTTCTGGCGGGCGGCCTCGGTGTCCTCTTCGATGAAGTCGGTGATGCCCTTGACCAAGGAATGCTCCAGGCGCTTCTCGACGGGCCAGGAGCGCCACTCCTGGTCCTCGGCCTTCTCGGCACCCGAGCCGTCGCCCTTGTACTTTGGCGCCAGCTCCAGCAGCCGCTCCGTGGAATCCTCGCGGCGGTTCAGGATGACGTCTTCCACCGCCTCCCGCAGCTCATCATCCAGGTCATCGTAGATTGCCAACTGGCCCGCGTTGACGATCCCCATGTCCATGCCCGCCTTGATGGCGTGGTACAGGAACACGGCATGGATGGCCTCACGCACCGGGTTGTTGCCGCGGAACGAGAAAGACACGTTGGAGACGCCGCCGGAGACCAGCGCATTGGGCAGCGTCTGCTTGATGGTGCGCGTGGCCTCGATGAAGTCCACGGCGTAGTTGTTGTGCTCTTCGATACCGGTGGCCACCGCGAAGATGTTCGGGTCGAAGATGATGTCCTCGGACGGGAAGCCGACCTGCTCGGTCAGCACCTTGTAGGCGCGGGTGCAGATCTCGACCTTGCGCGCGTGGGTGTCCGCCTGGCCCTCCTCGTCGAAGGCCATGACGATCACCGCCGCCCCGTAGCGCCGGCACAGCCGGGCCTGCTCGATGAACTTCTCCTCACCTTCCTTCAGCGAGATGGAGTTGACGATGGCCTTGCCCTGGACGCACTTGAGCCCGGTCTCGATGACCTCCCACTTGGAGGAGTCGATCATCACCGGCACTCGGGAAATGTCCGGCTCCGCGGCGGCCAGATTCAGGAAGCGGTTCATCGCCTCAACGGCATCCAGCAGGCCCTCGTCCATGTTGACGTCGATGACCTGGGCGCCGTTCTCCACCTGCTCCACGGCCACGGACAGGGCCGTGTCGTAGTCGCCCTCCTTGATCAGCCGCTTGAAGCGTGCCGAGCCCGTGACGTTCGTGCGCTCGCCGACATTGACGAAGAAGCTGTCCTTGGTGATGTTGCAGGGCTCGAGGCCCGACAGCCGGCAGGCGGGCTCCAGCGCCAGCGGCTGGCGGGGGGCCATGCCGGCCACGGCCTTGGCGATGGCCTCGATGTGCTCGGGGCCGGTGCCGCAGCAGCCGCCGACGATGTTGAGCCAGCCTTCTCGGGCCCAGTCGGCCACCTCTTTGGCCATCTCCTCCGGCCCGAGGTCATAGCCGCCGAGCTCGTTGGGCAGGCCGGCGTTGGGGTGGGTCGAGACCCGGCACTCGGCGATGCGGTTCAGCTCCTCCACATACTGGCGCAGTTCATGCGGGCCCAGCGCACAGTTGAGGCCGATGCTCAAGGGCTGGGCATGGCGCAGGCTGTTGTAGAACGCCTCCGTGGTCTGGCCCGTCAGGGTGCGCCCGGACTGGTCCGTGATGGTGCCGGAGATCATGATGGGCAGCTCGACGCCGTCCTGATCGAACACCTGCCAGACCGCGAAGAGCGCGGCCTTGGCGTTCAGGGTGTCGAAGACGGTCTCCACCAGGATGATGTCGGCACCGCCCTCGATCAGCGCCCGGGTGGCCTCGGCGTAGGCCGTCACCAGGGTGTCGAAGTCGATGTTGCGGAAGCCCGGGTCGTTCACGTCCGGCGAGATGGACGCGGTGCGGTTCGTGGGCCCGAGCACGCCGGCGACGAAGCGGGGCTTGTCCGGCGTGCTGTAGCCGTCCGCGGTCTCGCGGGCGAGCCTGGCGGCGGCCAGGTTGATCTCGTACACCAGCTCTTCCATGCCGTAGTCGGCCATGGCGATGCGGGTGCCGTTGAAGGTGTTGGTCTCGATGATGTCCGCGCCGGCGGCGAGGTACTCGCCGTGGATGTCGGCGATGAGCTCGGGGCGGGTCAGCACCAGCAGATCGTTGTTGCCCTTGAGATCGGACGGCCAGTCCTTGAAGCGCTCGCCGCGGTAGTCGGCCTCTTCCAGCTTGCGGCGCTGGATCATGGTGCCCATGGCGCCGTCGAGGATCAGGATCTGGTTTGCGAGTCGTTCGTGGAGCAGGGCGGTGCGGTCTGTCATAGCGTTACTGCCGTGTTGCTGGGCGCGGGGCCGCTCAGGCCTCGGCGGCGGTTCGGAAAATGGATCAGGACAGAGTTGTTCGTCTGCATCGGCGGGGGGCTTTTGCGTCCCACCGGATCAGCGCTCTTGCGGAGCGCTTGCGCGGCTGGCCCGACGCAGGGCAGGGCACGTCTTGAGTGTCGGCGGGCAATATGGCCGCGCGACTCGATGCGGGTCCATTCTCCGCGGTTTCGTTTATTCCCCGTCGTCTTCGCGCGGGGGCCGGTCCTTGGGCAGGTAGCGTGGGTCTTGCTCGTGACCATCCCAGATCACCGGCTTCGCGAGCCATTTTTGGATGAAGGCCCAAGACGCCTGGTAGCCGTCGTGGGGCAGGGTGCAGGCCGAGCAGTCCTTGCGGCGCACGCCGTTCGCGTCGGTGAAGACCTTGTACGGTCCCGGGCACTCGTACGCGATGAGGGGACAATAACAAAAAAGACAATTGAATTCCCGCTTGACGCCTGGGTGACAGGGCAGGAATGGGCATTCGTGGTTGGTGAAGCCCTTGAAAGCCTCGTTGCTGGTCGTGTCTTTTGGCTGCATGATTGGGGAAGGGCCGAGGGTCGAGGACAGCGGGGTGCTGACGCAAGCTCAGCAGGTAGGGGCGCAGTCTCTGCCGCCAAGGGCATGCTCGGGGCATGTGCGTTCGGCTGGCGAAGAAGAGCCCGCGGACAACCCCTTCCGCACCTTCGATGAGTGGTACTCCGACGCCGATGCGGATGCCTACGCCGACCTTACCGAGCTTGTGCCCAACAGGGGCGGTTTGCGGGTGCGTGCATTTGTTCCACTCATGTCGATGTACGCACACAGTCAGATATCCGCAAGCAGCGAACGTTTTTGCGTGCAGCGGTGGGCACGTGCGATGAGCGTATCTCGACGCTGGTGGGTCCAAGCTCTTGAGCTGGTCGTCTTGATCGCGCTGCTCGGCGCCTTGCCCGCCGATGCTGCAGAAGGCTCGCATGCAGCCGTGGATAACGTGGAGGTACTGGCCGAACGGCTTGGCCGCGACCTGGAAGCTGCGGTAAAGAAGATGCAGCCGCTGGTGGAGCGCTACGGTTATGCTGGTGTGGCCGGTGCCGTGGCGCTTGAGGGCTTCGGCATCCCGGCTCCCGGGCAGTCGCTGCTGATGGCCGGGGCCCTGGAGGCGGCGCGCGGGCACATGCAGCTGATGCTGCTGCTGCCGATTGCCGTGCTCGCCGCTGTACTGGGCAACAGTCTGGGCTATCTGATCGGCAGGCGCGGCGGCCGGCCGCTGCTGCGCCGGCTCGGGGTCAATGCGATGCGGGAGGCGAAGCTTTCCGGCCTGTTCGAGCGCTACGGCGGCGGTTTCATCCTATTGGCTCGCTTCGTCGACGGCCCGCGGCAGCTCAACGGCATCCTCGCCGGCACTCTGGCCATGCCCTGGTGGCTGTTCACGGTCTTCAATGTTGCCGGCGCCGTGCTTTGGATCGGTCTGTGGGGACTGGGGACTTTCTATCTGTCCGAGCATCTGCACGCGATCCATCACGTGCTGCGGCGCGTCAACCCTTGGGTCGCCGGTGTCGTCCTGGTCGCCGTGGTTGCGGCTATCGTGTACCTGTTCAGGGGTAGGGCGCGGCCACCGCGCCGGCCTTGATCATCACTGAGACCACATGGGCCGCTGAGTGCGTAGTCAGACCATCCTGGTCTGAAACCATCACGGCTGGAAGCTCCTCAATCCGCCAGCTCCAAGCGCCGCTCGAACCGCTCCAGCCGGCGGCGGAGATCGGCGATTTCTTCCGCGCGGGCGGCATCGACGGCGTGGAAGGCGGACAGATGTTGGTCGATGGCTGCGAGTCCGGTCTCCACGCCGGTGAAGCGCAGGCGCATCTCGCCTTGGATGTCGTCGAGCTTGCTGTGCAGTGGGCGCAGCATTTCCTGGGGCAGGTTGTTGGGCTCGGCCATGCGCTGCTCCTCATGTTCGATTGTCTGCTGCTTGATGCTACCGCGCCAACGTCAGCAACGCATCCAGATCCAGATTCGCCTCGATGTGATCGGCGAGGTCGTCCAGCGCCTGCTCGATGCGGGCCTCGAAGTCGAGCCGCGCGGCTTGGGCACCCATTTGCTCGAGCCAGTGCGAACGGTAGGCGTTGCCCGCGAAGATGCCGTGCAGGTAGCCGCCCATAACGCGGCCATGGTGGCTGACGGCGCCCTCGGGCTTGGCCGTGCCGTCGGCGTTTTGCAGCACCAGCCAGGGCTGTTCCAGTCCGGCGCCGGTGGTGCGGCCCATGTGCATCTCGTAGCCGGCAATGGGGCAGCCGCTGACACCGTCCTGCGCCGCCAGCTCGATGAGGCGCTTATCGCCGCCGATCTCGGTTTCGATATCGAGTAGGCCGAGCCCCGGCGTGTCACCGGGTGCACCTTCGATGCCCTGTGGGTCGCGCACGACGCGCCCGAGCATTTGGAAGCCAGCGCAGAGTCCGACGACGCGCCCGCCGCGGCGCACGTGGGCGAGAATATCGATGTCCCAGCCCTCCCTGCGCAGGATTTCGAGATCCGCTCGGGTGGCCTTGGAGCCCGGGAGGATGACGACGTCGGTGTCCGCCGGCAGGGCCTGGCCCGGCATCAGCCAGCGCAGGTTCACGGCGGGCTCGGCGGCGAGCGGGTCCATGTCGTCGAAGTTGGCGACGCGGGACAGGCGCGGCACGGCGATGTTGAGCGTGCCGGTGTCGGCCCAGCTGTCCTCCGCCGGACGCTCCAGCGCCAGCGAGTCCTCGGCGGGCAGGCGCGAGGCGCCCTCGAACCAGCGCACTACGCCGAGGAAAGGCCAGCCGGTGTGGGCCGTGATGGTCTCACAGGCGGGCTCGAACAACGAGAAGTCGCCACGGAACTTGTTCACCAGGTAGCCGACGACGCGCTCGCGGTCGGCGGGGTCCAGCAGCATCCAGGTGCCCACCAGGTGCGACATGGTGCCGCCCTTGTCGAGGTCGCCGACGAAGACCACGGGCACGTCGGCGCGCTCGGCGAAGTACATGTTGGTGATGTCGCTGTTGCGCAGATAGATCTCGGCACCGCTGCCGGCGCCCTCCACCAGCACCAGGTCGGCCTCGGCGCAGAGGCGCTCGAAGCTGTCGAGGATGGCTGGCATCATGCCCTGGCGCATCTGGTGATAGACCCGCGCCGGGCAGTTGCCGAGCGCCCGCCCGCGCAGCACCACTTGAGAGCCGATGTTGGTCTGCGGCTTGAGCAGCACAGGGTTCATGTGGATGGACGGCGGCACGCCGCAGGCGCGAGCTTGGAGCGCCTGGGCCCGGCCAATTTCGCCGCGGGGTCGCTCGCCGTCAGGGCCGGGCGGCGCGTCAGTGTCCTCGGTGACCGCCGCGTTGTTGCTCATGTTCTGTGCCTTGAACGGTCGCACCTTCAGCCCCCGCTTGGCGTAGGCTCGGCACAGCCCCGCCACCAGCAGGCTCTTGCCGACGTCGGAGGCCGTGCCCTGGATCATCAGGGTGCGGGCACGGCGCGGACCGTGGTCGCCGAGGGGTGGGAGTTGCAGGTCGATGCGGGGTGGGCTC
>NZ_JAIFKJ010000073.1 GCF_019695415.1 Thiohalocapsa sp. | reverse complement strand
GCCCGCGCCTGATCCAGCGACGCGCTCAGCGCCGCCAGTTCTTCCTCCAGCGAGCGTTTCTCCGAGCGCTCAAGCGCCAGTATCTCGGTCAGTTCGGCGATCTGCGCATTGAGGCGCTGCAGAGCGGTGTCCTTGCTGCTGGCCTCCTGCGTGACGAAGTACTGCGCCAGCATGAACACCGACAGCAGGAAGGTCATGACCAGCAGCAGCGTGGCCATGGCGTCCACAAAGCCGGGCCAATAATCGCCGCCGATGCGCCGGCCGGTGCGCCCGCGTGGCATGATGCGGTCTCCTTAAACTCGTCTCGCCAGGCCTAGCGCTCCCGGCGGGGGGCGCGCGCAGCGATGTCGCGCAGGGCGCCCGCAAGCTGGTTCTGTTCGCGCAGGACGGCGGCCAGCTCGGATTGCTGCTGCGCCTGTTCGTCGACCCATTCGCGCACGATCTTCTGCTCCGCGCGCATCTGCTTCACCATCCGGTCGATGCCGCCCGAGAGCTCGCGGATGGCCTCGGTCGCTTCCGAATTGCCGCCGCCCACGCCGCTGTTCTCGATCTTCTCGCCGAGGTCGGTGATGCTGCGCTGCATATCGAGCATGGCAAAGCGGAGTTGCGCCGGCGTCCCCTGCATCGCGCCGGCCGCGCTGCCCTCCGGCGCCATCTCCGTGATGCCGGACAGCCACTCCTCCAGCTCGTTGTAGAAGCGGTTCTGCGCCTGCGAGGCCTGCAGATCGAGAAAGCCGAGGATCAGCGATCCGGCCAGACCGAACAGCGAGGACGAAAACGCCGTGCCCATCCCGCTCAGCGGCGCCTGCAGGCCGGATTTCAGCTCCTCGAAGATGAGCGCGGTCTCCGCTGTCGTCGTGTTCAGCGAGGAGATCGTCGTGCCCACCGACTGGATGGTTTGCAGAAGGCCCCAGAAGGTGCCGAGCAGGCCGAGGAAGATCAAAAGCCCGACCAGATAGCGCGTCGTCTCCCGGGACTCGTCCAGCCGCGATCCGATCGAGTCGAGGATCGAGCGCATGACCACCGGCGAGACCTGCGCCTGGCCCTGGCGGCGGCGGAACATCGTCGCCATCGGCGCGAGCATGACGGGCGGGCGCTCCGTCGCCAGGCCGGGGTCGGAAATTCGGAAGCTGTTGACCCAGCGGATTTCCGGGTAGAGCCGCAGAACCTGCTGCAGCGAATAGAAGATGCCGAGCAGAAGAACGCCGAGGATAAGCCCATTCAGCGCGGGGTTCGCCATGAAGGCGTCGAGGATGTCCGCATAAAGAAGGGCGACGAAGAAGCCCGACAGGAGGCTGAACAGACACATGCGCCCGACAAAAACATGAGAACGAGAGTGAATGAGCCGCAACACACGTTTCGCCATGATCCGTGCTCTGCTAATTCAAACCGTAACGCCTGCGCGATCCGCACGAAGGCCCCGGAGCCTTCTTAACGGATTTCACCGCACAGCAAAATGTTAACTTGACGGCAGGCGCTTATGCGCGCGCGGGCCGGCGGCTGACGAGCTTCACCAGATCGCGCTGGATCGCCTCATTGCCCGCCACGATGCTGCCCGTCGTCAGCATGTCCTGTCCGCCGTCGGCATCCGAGACGAAGCCGCCCGCCTCGCGCACCAGCACGATGCCCGCGGCCATGTCCCAAGCCGAGATGCCCCGCTCCCAGTAGCCGTCGAAGCGTCCCGAAGCGACCCAGGCGAGGTCGGTCGCCGCCGAGCCGGTGCGCCGAATGCCCGCGACCTGTGGCATCACCGCCCCCAGCTCGGCCAGGTAGCGCTCGTGCCCCTCCTTCCCACGATGCGGGCCGCCGGTGGTCATGCCGCCCCCCCGCCGTTGCCCCCCCGCCGCCCCCCCGCTGCGCCGCGCTCTCAGCAACGCCCCCCTCCCCCGCCCGGCGGCGCAGGGGTCCCCCGCACCCGGAATCGCA
>NZ_JAIFKJ010000429.1 GCF_019695415.1 Thiohalocapsa sp. | reverse complement strand
GTCCGATTAGGAACGGTGCACGACAGGGTGACACGCCACGCGCGATGACGGGGTGCTGTTCCTGGCACAGCAACGCAAGAGGCGCTTATGGAAGACGCAAAAACGATCGGCAACATCATGGCGAAGAACGCCTCCATGCAATTGATGGGGCGGGTTCTTTACCTGATGACCCGGGTCGTGATGCCGCCGTTGACGCTGCATTTCGTCGGACTCGATGAGTACGGAATCTGGGCCGCATCATTCATCCTTGTCAGCTACCTGGGGATGAGCACGTTTGGCGTTTCCAGCGTTTACACGCGCTATGTTGCGGACTATCGCGCTCGCGGAGATCTGGACGGAATCGGCGCACTGATCTCAACCGGTTTGACGCTGACACTGACGCTGACCGCCGTACTGCTGACTGCGGTCTGGTTTGCGATGCCGTGGTTGCTGCTGCTCTTTGGCGTGCCGAATGATCTGCATGAGGTCGCACGCCTCGTCTTCTTCGGGACCGCGGCTATTATGATGGCCGATCTGAGCGTAGGTGCCTTCGCTTACGTCCTGCATGGCCTGCACCTGATGTGGCAGAACACCCTGGTCTGGATCGCAAGCTTTCTGCTCGAAACAGTCCTGGCGATCATTCTGCTGTTTCAGGGCTTTGGCATTTTGTCGCTGTTGATCGCCTTCGGTGTTCGGTACGCCTTTGCCATCGTGATACAGGCGGTGCTTTGCTTGCGCGCTTTGCCGGAGGTACAGATCCGCATTGGCCGAATCTCGGGCAAACACCTGCGTCTGCTGCTCGGGTTCGGGGGCGTTATGCAACTGGTAGGGCTAGTGTCCACTGTCCTTTACTCTATTGAGAAGGTCCTCGCGGGACGGCTTCTTGGTGTCGCGTCGGTCGGGGTGCTTGACTTGGCGCAGAAGTTTCCGGTGCTCGCGAGCCAGACCTTCTCCTCTATCACCGTCGCGTCGCTGCCTGCGTTGAGCCACCTTTATGCCGGCGGCAAGCGGCAAGAGGCCGCCGCGCTCTATGTGCGTGCTGCTCGCTGGAACAGTCTGTTGGTTGCGTTGCCGCTGGGGTTCCTGGCCTCATTCGCAGAGCCGATCATGCGTGCCTGGCTTGGCTCCGAGCAGGGCCTGGGAGACACCCCACTGCTGCTCCTCATCGCCGCTGTGGGCTACCAGATTCACACGCTGACCGGCCCGGCATCCGCCGTGCATCAGGCAGTGGAGCGCCCGACGCGACAGTTCTTGTATGTGGGTTTGCAGACGGTTCTGTGCGCCGTTGGCCTGATTTGGGTCTGGCAGGTGTGGGGTTGGTCGTTGATTGCTATTGCGCTGGCCGTTGGAGCGGCTCGCGTGATCAGCAGCCTAGTCTATGGTATTTACACGGAAAGACTGATCGGGGTTTCAATCGCAAATTATCCGTTGCGAGTCGTTTTGCCTGGTGCCTTGCCGTACTTGGTCGGCTGGCTCGGTTACCAGCTCACGGGCGGGGGGCTGACCGGCCTCTACGCCGATCGTTGGCTGTTGTTGCCCGCGTTGGGGCCCGTAGGGCTTGTGTATTGTCCCGCGGTTACTCGTGTCCACTTGCCGCTCCTCGATGCGAAGGATCGTCGCGCCGTCGCGGAGCGATTGCCGAAGCGGGTTCGGATGTCGCTGGCGCGCAGAGGCGCCTGATCGCCCGCCTGACCGCCCGCCTGATGGTCCGCCTGATGCCCCCACGACGCCGTGCCTTCGGAGTACCCGAGTTGGCAAAGAACGAAGCGATTTGTCTCTCCGCGGTCATGCTCTCGGTGTCCGTGTCGTCCTTGGTGGCGCAGGACATCGACAGCACCTCGATTCCGCCGGCAACCGCCGCGCACGGCCCCGGGGTCGGGTTGGCGATGCGGCAAGTCGCCGCCGACGCGGTCGACGAGGTGCTCCGGTTCCTTGGTCTCCAAGGCAC
>NZ_JAIFKJ010000175.1 GCF_019695415.1 Thiohalocapsa sp. | reverse complement strand
TCCGCGACTACAGCGCCGTGGTGACGGCCCTGCTGTTCGCGCTGACCATCCCGCCAACCCTGCCCTGGTGGCTGACCCTGCTCGGCATCCTGTTCGCCATCGTCATCGTTAAACAGCTCTACGGGGGCATCGGCTACAACCCCTTCAACCCGGCCATGGCGGGTTATGTCTTCCTGCTCGTCTCCTATCCGGTGGCCACCACCACCTGGCTGCCGCCCAATGTGCCGGAGCTGCTGCAGGCGCAGGATCTAACGACCCTGTCCTTCCTCGATTCGGCGCGGCTCATCTTCACCGGCGCGCTGCCGGCGGAGCACACCTGGGATGCGGTGAGTGCCGCCACGCCGCTGGACGAGATGCGCACCAAGCTCGACCAGGGCATGACCATCGATGAGATCCGTGCATCCAGTCCCCTGTGGGGGGACTTCGGCGGCCGGGGCTGGGAGTGGGTCGCCAACTGGTTTCTGCTGGGCGGGCTCTATATGCTCTGGCGGCGCGTGATCACCTGGCATATCCCAGTGGCCTTTCTCGGCGGCCTGCTCATCGCCGCCGGCGTCTTTTGGCTGCTGGATCCGACGACACACCCCTTCCCGGCCTTTCATCTTTTTTCCGGTGCAGCGATCCTCGGGGCCTTCTTCATTGCAACGGACCCCGTGAGCGCGGCCACCACCAAGCGCGGGCAGCTGATCTACGGCTTCCTCATCGGTGTGATGATCTTCGTGATCCGCACCTGGGGCGGTTATCCGGACGCCGTGGCCTTCTCGGTGTTGCTGCTGAACATCGCCGCCCCGATGATCGATCACTACACGCAGCCTCGCGTCTTCGGGCAAAAGCGCAGCGCGAAGGCCGGGTAGAACCTGGCCCCGGTTGAGCACAACGGTCATTCGGGGTACCCCTAGCAGGCAAGGCATCCAAGCCATGAACAAAGCACCCATCCTCATTGCCGCCGCCATCCTCGGCAGCTTCGCCGTCGGCGGCGTTGGCCTCGTGGCGATGACCCACGAGCTCACGGCCGAGCGCATTGCGGAGAACCAGCGCCAGGCCATGCTCGCCAAGCTCAAGGCGATTGTGCCCGCGGAGCGTATCGCCAACGATCCGCTCGCGGACAGCATTCAGGTCAGTGCCCCGGACCTGCTCGGCGCTGAGCAGACGGAGGTGTATCGGGTGCGGGATACGGACGAGCCGGTGGCTGTGATTCTGCAGCCGGTGGTGCCTGACGGCTACGCCGGCCCCATCCGCCTGCTCGTCTCCGTGCTCCGCGATGGCAGCCTGGGCGGTGTGCGGGTGCTGGAGCACCACGAAACCCCTGGTCTCGGCGACAAGATCGACGAGAAGAAGGACGATTGGATCATCGAGCAGTTCAACGGAAGGTCCCTCGGTAATCCGCCGCTGGAAGATTGGCAGGTGAAGCGCGACGGCGGTGAGTTCGACCAGTTCACCGGCGCCACCATCACGCCCCGCTCCATTGTCAACGCGGTCAAGAACACGCTGCTTTTCGTCGAGCGCGAGGGTGACGCCCTCTATGCACCACCTGAGCAGGCGCCGGCGGCACCCGCCGGCGAGTCTGCGCCTGCGCAGGCCCGCGCCATGCCGGGCGCTGCCGGCACGCCGGGGGCGGGATGATGGCGGAGAAGGGTTACGGCAGCCTGGTGGGCGAGGGCCTTTGGAGCAACAATCAGGCCCTGGTCGCCATGCTCGGGCTCTGCCCGCTGCTGGCCACCACCACCACCGCCACCAACGGGCTCGGCATGGGGCTCGCCACCACCACGGTGCTCGTGCTCTCCAACGCCACCATTTCCCTGATCCGCAACCTGGTGCGCCCCGAGGTGCGGTTGCCGGTGTTCGTGCTGGTGATCGCGTCCTTCGTCACCGCGGTGGAGCTCACCATGCAGGCGGCCTTTTATGAGCTGTATCTGGTGCTCGGGCTCTTCATCCCGCTCATCGTCACCAACTGCGCCATCATCGGGCGCGCCGAGGCCTATGCCTCCAAGGCGCGGCTGGACAAGGCCGTTGTGGACGGGCTCGCCATGGGCATCGGCTTCTCGCTGGTACTGATGGTGCTGGGCGGTATCCGCGAGCTTCTGGGCCAGGGCACGCTCTTCTACCAGGCGCACCTGCTGCTGGGCGAGGGCGCCCGCGGCTTCGGGCTGGATCTGGGCGACGGCTTCCAGGGTGCGCTGCTCGCCATCCTGCCGCCGGGGGCCTTCATCGGCCTCGGCTTCCTGATCGCCCTGAAAAACGTCATCGACAAACGCGCCACCCGTCTCAAGCAGGCCGCGGTCGGCCGGCAGAGCGCACCCGAGGACGGTACCCCGCAGCCCGCAGCGGGCTGAGGTGCTCTCGGACCTCGCAATCCGCATGGGGGTCTGCGGGCGCCTGGTCAGTGGCTGTCCGCGTTGGGCGTGTACTTGCGCACGGCCTGGGCCAGCGCCTCGGCATCCACGGGCTTGGTGAGAAAGGCATCCATCCCGGCCTCCAGGCAGCGATCCTTCATGTCCTCGGCGGCGTTGGCCGTGAGTGCGATGATGGGCAGCCGTTGGCCCTCCTCTTCGTTGGCGCGCACCCGACGGGTAAAGTCCAGCCCGTCGACCTTCGGCATGCGCAGATCAATGAAGGCGAGGTCGAAATCCGCGCGCCGCACTGCTGCCAGCGCTTCCTCGCCGTCCGTCACCAGCGTCACGAGCGCTCCCTGCTGGGTGAGCAGGGTCTGGATCACGGTCGCGGCAATGGTGTTGTCCTCGGCCACCAGCACCCGCGGGGCATCGGGGCTCGGGGCTGTCGTCTCCGCCGCGGCGAGCTTTTTTGTTTCCGTGGCGCCTGTTGGTGTTTGCACCGTGCTGCGCTCATCGATCGTGCCTGCGGCGGCTTGCGTCTGCGGCGGCGCAGGTTCGGCGGCCAGTGTGGTGCCCAGCGCCCGCACCAGGTCTTCGCGGAGGAAGGGCTTGGTGAGGCAGTGCTCGCAGTGACCCTGTAACGCCCCGCGGCGCTGGCCGTAGATGAGCAGCAGGTAGGGGGCTCGGATGTGTAGGAGCCGTTCGAAGCTGGCGAGCAGGCCCGGAAGGTCCAGCGCCTCCGGGCTGTCGCCGACGATCAGGAGGTCGATGCCGCCCGCCTGATGTACCAGGCCGCCCAGGCGCCCGATGTCCTGCTCGGCAAAGCACTGCATACCGAGCCCCCGGCACGTGGCCTGGATGATCTCGCGCTGGGTCGCGTTGCGCTCATAAATCAGCACCCGGACGCCCGCGTACTTGGGCTGCGCCGGCACAGGAGGCCGGGGGCAGTCCTGGCCCAGCAGCGGCAGCCAGACGCGGAAGGCCGTGCCGCGGCCGACCTCGCTCTCTACTGCGATGCTCCCGCCCATGAGCCGGCTCAGGTCGCGGGCAATGGTGGTGCCGAGACCTGTGCCGCCGTAGCGGCGGGTGGTGGAGTCGTCCGCCTGGCTGAAGCTCTCGAAGATGCTCTCCAGCTTGTCTGGTGCGATACCGATGCCGGTGTCCTGGACCTCCAGCAGGACGCCGGTCCGGGGGTCGTCCGGCCCGGCCTCGGCGACGCCTGCCCGCACCACCACCTGGCCTTGTTCAGTGAACTTGACGGCGTTACCGATGAGGTTGAACAAGATCTGCCGCACCCGCAGCGCATCGCCCATCACCCGCGGCGGCAGTGCCGGGGCCACGTCGCAGACGAGATCCAGGCCCTTGCCCAGCGCATGTGTGTGCATCACCTCGCAGACCTCCCGCACCGGCTCCCGCAGGTCGAAGGCGCTGCGCTCCAGTTGGAGCTTCTTCGCGTCGATCTTCGACAGGTCGAGGATGTCGCCGATGAGCGCTTGGAGCATATTGGCGGAGCTGGTGATCGCGTCCAGGTATTCGCGCTGCTGGGTGTCCAACTCCGTGGTGCGCAGCAGGGTCGCCATGCCGAGCACGCCGGTCAGGGGCGTGCGCAGCTCATGCGTCATGTTGGCGAGGAAGTCGCTCTTCGCCTGGTTCGCCTGCTCTGCAGCTTGGCGGGCCTCGCGCAGCTTTACCAACAGCGAGTCTTGGTACAGCGGCAGCAGCACCAGCACCAGCACGTGGAAGGCGGCGTCCATCGGGTCTTCTGCCCAGGCGCCGAGCACCAGCAGCGTGATGTTGTAGGAGACCACGGCGGCACTGGCGGCGACTGCCAGATGCCGACGCCCATAGCGGGTCGCGGCGGAGATGAAGATCCAGATGTAGAACAGATAAAAGGGACTGCCCGCATCCCCCGTCAGGAAAATGGCCAGGCTGACGGCAACGATGTCGAAGAACAGCGATGTGAATCTGCGCGCTTCCCACTCCGCGCGCACCAGCACGCTCAGGAGGATCACCAGGTTGAAGACCAGGTAGGCCGAAAACAGCCCCAGGAAGGCCGTATAGTTGACGGCAAAGATGCCGAGCCAGGCGGCTGCGCCGATGTAGAGCAGGCCAAACAGCCAGATACCCACCCGCACCACCGCGGACTGGAATTCCGGATTGGCCCGCAGCTCGGGCGGGATGCGGCGGATGGCGGGCATGGGTGCTCCTTGGTGTTCGCGATGCAGTTTCCCAGCGTCGTCCTATGGGCTTAACTGGCGTGATATATTAGAGGTTCTGCATTTTTCCGGCGCCCTCACAGCGGCCGGCGCTCGCCGGTGAGCGGCGCCGCCCCTCGGTTTCACTCCGGCCCTGACCAGGCGCCCGCCGCAAGCCGGCCTGCCACAGAGCCGGTGCCGCAGTCAAAAAGACGGGGAGTTCACCATGTCCAAGAAGCATCCTGTCGTCGCCGTCACCGGATCCTCAGGTGCCGGCACGACCACGGTCAAGCGCGCCTTCGAGCATATCTTCTACCGCGACGGCATCAACGCCGCCGTCATCGAGGGTGACAGCTTCCACCGCTATGACCGCAAGGAAATGAAGGCCGAGATGGCCCGCGCCGCTGAGGAGCACCGCAACCTGAGCCACTTCGGGCCGGAAGCCAACCGCTTCGATCTGCTCGAGGAGCTGTTCGCCAGCTACGGCGAGTCCGGCGGTGGCAAGAAGCGCTACTACATCCACAGTGAGGCAGAGGCCGACCACCACAACGCCCGGCTCAACACGGAGCTGGAGCCCGGCCAGTTCACCCCCTGGGAAGACGTGCCGGAGGGCACCGACCTACTCTTCTACGAGGGGCTGCACGGTCTGGTGGTGACCGATGACGTCGATGTCGCTAAGCACGTGGACCTGGGCGTCGGCGTGGTGCCCATCGTCAACCTGGAATGGATCCAGAAGATCCACCGCGACAACGCCGAGCGCGGCTACTCCGCCGAGGCCATCGTCGACACCATCATGCGCCGGATGCCGGACTACATCCGCCACATCACGCCGCAGTTCTCGCTGACGGATATCAACTTCCAGCGCGTGCCGACGGTGGACACCTCCAACCCCTTTATCGCCCGCGATATCCCGACGCCGGACGAGAGCTTCGTGATCATCCGCTTCAAGGAGCCGGAGCAGTTGGAGGTGGACTTCCCCTACCTTCTCAACATGATCCCTGACTCCTTCATGTCCCGGCGCAATACCATGGTGGTGCCCGGCGGCAAGATGGGCTTCGCGATGGAGATCATCCTCCAGCCCATCATCGAGCGCATGATGGACGCACGGCACGTCTAGGGAGCTGCTGATTTATTGGGCATCCTGCCCAAAAATCAGACGGAGCCGGCTTGTTCACAACAG
Organism: Thiohalocapsa sp.; assembly: GCF_019695415.1. Taxonomy (GTDB): domain Bacteria; phylum Pseudomonadota; class Gammaproteobacteria; order Chromatiales; family Chromatiaceae; genus Thiohalocapsa. The sequence continues at coordinate 70 of NZ_JAIFKJ010000175.1, read as the reverse complement.
GGGCGGTTTCCGGCTTCCTTCATTTTCAGCGACTTGCGTCGCCGAAAATGGCGGGGCGTCCTGCCCCGGA
>NZ_JAIFKJ010000239.1 GCF_019695415.1 Thiohalocapsa sp. | reverse complement strand
AAGTTGAGCAGCAGCTTGTGGAACACCCGTTGCAGGAAGCCGTGGTCGCCTGTGCCGCGCTGGATGCGCTCGGCGCGGAAGACCTTGAGGGCGGCCATGGCATGCACCGGCGGGTTGACGTCGCCGAAGTTCCATTCGTAGGCGGGGATCTGGCCGTTGGGGTGCAGGTAGCGGTCTGACACCATCAGCTCCACCTGGTCCTTGGCGAAGTCCACGTCCACCAGCGCCAGCGCCGCGCAGTGGTAGGCCAGATCCCAGGCCGCAAACCACGGGTACTCCCATTTGTCGGGCATGGAGATGATGTCGCGGGCCTTGAGGTGTCGCCAGTGGTGGTTGCGGATGTGGCGACGCTGCGCGGGCGGTGGAATCTGGTCGCCGTCGAGCCAGCGGGCGACGTCGTAGTGGTAGAACTGCTTGGTCCAGATCATGCCGGCGAGGGCCTGGCGCAGGATGCGGGCGTCGTTGGCGCTCGCCTCGGGCAGCAGGTGGTCGTAGAAGACGGTCGCCTCGGACTGGCGGGAGGCGAGCGTGCGCTCGGTCTCTGCGAAGGGGTCGGTCAGCGGCTCGGCGGACAGCACGAGGTCCATCTGGGCGCCTTCGCCGCCGCGCAGCTCGATCCGGCGCACGGCGGCGCACTTGGTGCCGCGCTGTGCGGGGTTGACCGCCGCACGTTCGCCGTCGATGAGCCAGCGATGGAAGGCGTCCTTGACGTAGGGGCTCGGGTTGTCTGTGCCCCAGATCAGGCTCGCGTTGGTGTTGTTGTCGGTAAAGAGTAAGTCGCAGGCGACAGCGCCATAAAGGTAATACGTCCCGAGCTCGGGGTGGTCCGCGCGGACGGCGAAGCCGGCGCCCGGCGGCGGCTCGATGGCGGTGAGCGATGGCGGTTGCGCATCGGCATCGCCCCAGCTCCAGGTGTTGCGGAACCAGAGCGTGGGTAGGAGGTATAGGGTGGCGGCGTCTTGGCCGCGGTTGTCCGCGCTGATGCGGCAGTGGATGCGCTGGGGTGTCGCTTTTGCGTAGCGGACTTCTACGTCCCAGTAGCGTTCGGCGTCGAAGGCACCGCTGTCGATGAGCTGGAAGGCCGGCACATCGCGGCCGCGGGCGGCATTTTCTGCGACCAGGCGCTCGTATGGGAAGGCGCTCTGCGGGTATTTGTATTGGTACCGCAGCCAGCTGTGGGTCGGGGTGGCGTCGCGATAGTAGTAGACCTCTTTGACGTCTTCGCCCCGGTTGCCCTGATTGCCGGTGAGGCCGAAGGCACGTTCTTTGAGGATCGGGTCCTGGCCGTTCCAGAGGGCGAGTGCAAAGCAGAGATATTGCTCCGCATCGCAGATGCCGCCCAGGCCGTCTTCGTTCCAGCGGTAGGCGCGGGAGCGGGCCTGATCGTGGCTGAAGTAGTCCCAGGCCTCGCCGTCGGCGCTGTAGTCCTCCCGCACGGTGCCCCAGGCGCGCTCGGCGAGATACGGGCCCCACAGGCGCCAGTCTTCGTCACCCGTGCGCTGGGCCTCGAGGCGCTGGCGCTCGGCAACGTCTGCATAATCGGGCAGCGGGCTGACGGGAGGCATGGAAACGGCGGAGTCGGCGGGTATTGCGCGTGTAAGTGTCTCACAGAATGGGCCGGTGCCGATGAAAGCAGGGAAGGCTGTGTCGGGTATCCGCCGACGACGGCATCGGGGACGGGCGATCGACGCCCGGCGAGCTCTGCTCGAGAGACTGGGCCTCGTTCTCGTCGCGCAGCTGTGGCTTCGCGACCAGGTGGCGGGGCGGCCTCGGGCGCCTGGGGTGTGTGGGAGCGGCATCCTTGCCGCGACGGACCGATCGGCAGCAGAAGCGGCTCTGGGTGCATCCTCGCCTGGGTTATGTCGCGCGGTTGGGGCATGGCAGTCCACGCCGTTGCATCCACACCAGGCGGGCTGCGGCAGTTGTGC
>NZ_JAIFKJ010000255.1 GCF_019695415.1 Thiohalocapsa sp. | reverse complement strand
ACCCCCGACATCCTGCTCCCAAAGCAGGCGCGCTACCAGACTGCGCTATACCCCGGAGCGGAGCGGTAAGCGCTGTGCCGCGCTAACCTAAGCCGCGAAATATTACAGAGTGGGTCCTATTTCGTCAATACTGGCTCGGCCATCGTGCCAAACCCTCCAGCCCGTGCCTGCTTTGCCGATGTGCCGCCAGCCAGCTCCACTGCTCTTGCACCCTGCCGGCTGCGGCGGGATCATGCGGCGTCATTCGCGCCCGTGACGCGTCGATGTGCTCGCAAAGCGTGGATGCTGTACCGACGGCGGATTCGATTCAGGAGCAACGCGAATGGCAGCGAACATCCTCGATGGCAAGGCCATCGCAGCCGAGCGACGTAACGCGATACAGCGCGAGGTGGAGCAGAGACGTCAGTCGGGCCTGCGCGCGCCGGGCCTTGCGGTTGTGTTGGTCGGAGAGAACCCGGCCTCACAAGTGTACGTGCGCAACAAGCGCAGAGCCTGCGAAGAGGTCGGCTTCCACTCCGAGCTGTACGAGCTGCCGGCGACGACCGCCCAGACGGAGCTGCTGGCGCTGGTAGACCAGCTGAATGCCGACGCGGCCATCGACGGCATTCTAGTGCAGTTACCGCTGCCGGAGCAGATCGACGCGGAGGCCGTTATCGAGCGAATCCTGCCCACCAAGGATGTGGACGGCTTCCATCCCTATAACGTGGGCCGCCTCGCGTTGCGCATGCCGCTGCTGCGCCCCTGCACACCTAAGGGGATCATGACACTGTTGGAGCGCACCGGCGAGCCGCTCGAAGGTCTGGATGCCGTGGTGATCGGTCAGTCCAATATCGTCGGCCGGCCCATGGCGCTGGAGCTGCTGGCGGCACGCTGCACCATTACCGTCTGCCATAGCCGCACCAAAGACCTCGCAGAGAAGGCCCGGGCCGCAGACCTGCTGGTGGTGGCCATGGGGCGCGCACGCCATGTGCCAGGGGACTGGGTCAAGCCGGGCGCCATCGTCATCGACGTCGGCATGAACCGCGACGAGCAGGGCAAGCTCTGCGGCGACGTGGACTTCGCCGCAGCGGCGGAGCGCGCCGCCTGGATTACGCCGGTGCCGGGAGGCGTCGGGCCGATGACCATCGCGAGCCTGCTCGAGAATACGCTTCAGGCCAATGCGCTGCGCGTCGACAACGGCAGCGGCTGATCCCACGCGTTGTCTAGCCCGGGATCGGGGCGTCGCAGCGGATGGGTCGCAGGTCGACGCGGGCCATGTCTGATGCGTAATGGCCTTGGTTATAGCGGAGAGGAGCGAGTTTCGAGGGGCGAGGTTCGAGGAAGACCAGACAGATCAGCAGGTTCTTCGCGCGACTCACCGAAAACCGACGTGCGATGGGTATAGCGCGGGTGCTGCGCGGATGCCGGGTACTCACACTCACCCGCGCCGCCAGGTGGTCCCTCCGGCACCATCCTCGAGCACGATGCCGGCGGCCGTGAGCTCGTCGCGGATGCGGTCCGCCTCGGCAAAGTCCTTGGCCTTGCGCGCGGCGCCGCGGCGGGCGATGAGGTCATCGACAGCGGCGTCGGACAAGCCGTCCTCACCGGCCCCCGCCTTGAGATAGGCGTCCGGATCCTGGCCCAGCAGCCCCAGATCACCACCCAACAGCCGCAGCTCCGCCGCCAGGGCGGCCGCGGCATCAGGATCGTCGGGGCGCAGCCGGTTGACCTCCCGCGCCAGGTCGAACAGCACCGCAAGCGCCTCGGGGGTGTTGAAGTCGTCGTTCATGGCGGCATCGAAGCGCTCCCGGTAGGCTTCGCCACCCGCGGCAGGCACCTCGACCGGCAGTCCTCGCAGGGCCGTGTAGAGCCTAGTCAAAGCAGCCCGGGCGCCATCGAGCTGGCTGTCGTCGTAATTGAGCGGGCTGCGGTAGTGGCTGCCGAGGATGAAGTAACGGACCTCCTCTGGCTGGTAGCGCAGGAGTATGTCTCGTACGGTGAAGAAATTGCCCAAGGACTTGGACATCTTCTCGTCGTTGATGCGCACGAAGCCGTTGTGCATCCAGACGTTGACAAAGGGCTCGCCGGTGGCCCCCTCGCTCTGGGCGATCTCGTTTTCGTGGTGGGGAAACATCAGGTCGGCACCACCGCCGTGGATGTCGAAGTGGTTGCCGAGGCAGCCGGTGGACATGGCGGAGCATTCGATGTGCCAGCCCGGCCGTCCCGGCCCCCAGGGCGAGTCCCAGGCGGGCTCGCCGGGCTTGGCGGCCTTCCAGAGCGCAAAGTCCAGAGGATCGCGCTTGGCCTCCCCCACCTCGACGCGCGCGCCGGCGCGGAGATCCTGCGGGTCCTTGCCGGAGAGACGCCCATAGCCGGGGAAGCTTGCCACCGAGTAGTAAACATCGCCGTTGTCGGCCACATAGGCGTGACCTTTATCGAGCAGGCGCTGGATCATGGCCTGCATGTCCGCCATGTGCGCGGTCGCCCGCGGCTCTGCATCCGGGCGCAGGACGCCCAGCCGGTCGGCGTCTTCGTGCATGGCGGCGATGAAGCGCTCGGTGAGCACTGTCATGGGCTCGCCGTTCTCCTCGGCGCGGCGGATGATCTTGTCGTCGACATCCGTGATGTTGCGCACATAGGTAACGTCGTAGCCGAGCCGCTTGAGATGGCGGTAAACCACGTCGAACACCACCAGGACCCGGGCATGGCCGAGATGGCAGAGGTCGTAGACCGTCATGCCGCAGACGTACATGCGCACCTGTCCCGGGTGCAGCGGACGGAACGGCTCCTTGCGGCGGGTGAGACTGTTATGGATCTCGAGCACAGGCACTAACGCCCTCCTCTGCATGGCCGGTTGCGGCAGCGCCCTCGGGGCCGACTGCGGGCCGGCGGGGTCCAAGCCTTAGGGAAACGCCGATTTGTCGGCGTCCCCGCGCGGGGCAGGACGCCCAGCCATTTTCAGCGGCTTACGTCGCCGAAAATGGCGGGGCGTCCTGCCCCGGACGGGAAGCGCCAATCAAGCAGCGCTTCCCTAAATCAGTGCCTCCTTGGGCGCGGCATGTTAGCAAAGGCTGTTCGCATGGATAAGCGATGCAGTAGTGTCGGGGTTTTGCCTCAGCGGCGAAACCCGTAGCATGAAGAAAGGCGAGCTACGCATCCCCACCTGCACCAGGACGGTAACGTCCATCCCGAACGCTCGGGGGCCATCCAGCCATCCAGCGGCCGAAGCCAGCCGGCACGCACAACCATCCAGCAACAGCCATTCAACAAACGCAGCCAATGCGCAGGAGCAGTCGATGATCAAGCTGACCACCAACCATGGTGACATCCACATCGAGCTGGATCACCAAAACGCCCCCATCACGGCGGCGAACTTCGAGCAGTACGTCCGCGACGGGCACTACGACGGTACCCTGTTCCACCGGGTCATCGACGGCTTCATGATCCAAGGCGGCGGCATGAGCACCGACTTCGCCCAGAAGCCCACCCGCGCCCCCATCGAGAACGAGGCCAAGAACGGGCTCAAGAACGTGACCGGCGCCATCGCGATGGCCCGGACCAACGACCCGCACTCGGCCTCGGCACAGTTCTTCATCAACGTCTCAGACAACGCCTTCCTGGACTACCCCGGGCAGGATGGCTGGGGCTACTGCGTCTTCGGCAAGGTCGTTGACGGCATGGATGTGGTGAACACCATCAAGGGCGTGAAGACCGGATCACGGAACGGCCATCAGGATGTGCCGGTGGAGGACGTCGTCATCGAGAAAGCAGAGGTGGTGGAGGACTGAGGCGGCAGCGGCACCCCTCGCCCCAGACATCGCCTGCGAGGCCGCTAGAGAGCCACCAGCGCACTCGCCCTATGCGCATCCACAGCCCGCATGACGCAGCGCGCAGGCATTTCCACCAGCCCCACGACCGCAGCGGCACGCGCCCGGCGCCGTGCCGCAGAGACGCTGTTTGTCTCTGATCTGCATCTCTCTCCGGGCCGCCCAGAACTGACACGCCTATTCCTGGCCTGGCTGCGCGCGCGGGCGGCGGATGTAGCTGCGCTCTACATCCTCGGGGATCTATTCGATGCCTGGATCGGCGATGACGACGACACCTACGCCGACGTCGAGGCCGGCCTCGCGGCACTCACGAGCGCCGGCACCCGCTGCCTGCTGATGCGCGGCAACCGGGACTTCCTGCTGGGGCGTCGATTCAGCAGGCGCACCGGCTGCACACTGCTGCGCGATCCCACGCAGGTCGACCTCGGCGGAGAGCCCGTGCTCCTGATGCACGGCGATCTGCTCTGCACCGACGACCTGCCGTATCAGCGCTTCCGCCGGCGGGTGCGCAATCCGCTGGTGCAGTGGCTCTTCCTACGGCAGCCGCTCGCCAAGCGCCGACGCATCGCCGCGGACTATCGACAGCGCAGTGCTGCTGCGATGGCGGAGAAGTCCGACGCCATCATGGATGTGAGCCCCGCGACGGTGCTCCGCTACATGCGCCGGTACCGCATCCGGCGACTGATCCACGGCCACACGCACCGCCCGGCGGACCATCGGTTGACGCTGGACGGCACCAGCGCATTTCGCCACGTACTGGCAGACTGGTCCGAGCAGGGCGGCGAGGCGCTGGTAGCGGTGAACGGCGCGCTGGAGCGTGAGCCCGTGCACGCCGATCAGCTCAGCGGCGTCCGCAGCGGGCCCGCCTGACCCCCATCATCGGCCGCACAGCGCCTCCAACTGGTTCAGCTCCGCCTCATCGAAGCCGGCCGCCAGCCGTGCCTCCCGATTCAGCGGGCAGCGGATACGCCCGCCCATGTGCTCCGCCAGCAGGCGAAAGTAGGTCGCCTGCGGCGGCAGCCCGCGCTGCTCGCAGAGCCAGCGAAACCAGCGGCTGCCGATGGCAACATGCTCCACTTCTTCGCGCAGAATGACCTGCAGGCAGGCGGCGGTTGCCTCATCACCCACACGTTCCAGGCGCGCGATCATGCCCGGTGTCACGTCGAGCCCCCGTGCCTCCAGCACCCGCGGCACCAGCGCCATTCGCGCCAGCGCGTCACCGGCGGTGGCCTCCGCCATCTGCCAGAGGCCGTCGTGGGCCGGGAAGTCTCCGTAGTCGTAGCCCAGCTCCCGGAGACGCTGGCGCAGCATCGCGAAGTGGCGTGCCTCATCGTCCGCCACGCGCGCCCAGTCCAGCGCGAATGCCGCGGGCATGGCAGGGAAGCGTTGCACTGCATCCCAGGCGAGGTTGATGGCATTGAACTCGATGTGCGCCACAGCGTGCACGAGGGCAGCCCGTCCCTCCGGCACATCCAGGCCTCGCTTCGGCAGATCGCGGGGAGCGACCAGCTCGGGCCGCGTCGGCCGACCCGGTGCTGCCGCCGGCGTCCAGGCGATGTCTGCCGCCCGGCGCAAGGCCCCGGTGCGAATGCGGGCGGCGGTCTCATGCGTCAGCCGGACCTTGGCGTCCGGGTCGGCCGCCGACCGGCAACGGGCGGCGGCAGCGAGGAGCTCGCAGCAGCTCATCTTTCCGCCTCCCGCTGACAGATCCATCGCGCAGCAGGCCCCGATGCGTTACCCTTCACCGGTAATCCACAGAGTAGTAAAACTTGGTCGTCAACATCGGCCGGAGGACAACCCCATGAAGCTCTGCCCCAAGTGCACCGCCTCGCCGCTGCCATTCGTGATGATCGCGGTCATCACCGGCTTCATCGGTTTCCTCAACTGGCTGAACCTTGGGCTGTCGGACTGGGGCACCTGGGCCCGCGTGGGTACGGCCCGGGCCATTGCCCTCCGGTCCCTTGACCAATCCTGACG
>NZ_JAIFKJ010000384.1 GCF_019695415.1 Thiohalocapsa sp. | reverse complement strand
GCATCCTGCCCAAAAATCAGACGGAGCCGGGCCTGTCCAGACATTGGGCGGTTTCTCGGCTCCAACCAACGATGCGACGCATAGGAAGCCCGATGCGCTCCAACGCCTGTTCCGGCCATCAGTCGCCAATGCCGCCCCCACTACTACAGGAATCGGGGGGTGGATCATATCGGCGACGTCCCGCCATGTCTCGCACTCACTGACTGAATGCGCGTCCTCCATGTCCATGAGCGCGCCGGTTTTTACGGTGGCGTTGAGCAGATCCTGCACGATATAGCCAGTGGGCTCGGTGCGCGCGGGATACCACAGGCCCTATTGCACATGGACAGCAGCGCGCGCCCGGACTATCTCACGGCGTTCGCCAACAGCGGCACCGACGACGCTCTGATCGAGCGTTTCCAGCCAGACGTCCTGCTGCTGCACAAGATACAGGATGCCGCACGGGTTGCGCGGCTCGCCGACCATGCCCCCACGGTCCGCATGGTGCACGACCACGACCTCGTCTGTCTGCGCCGGCACAAGTATTTCCCCATCGGCGGCCGCGTCTGTCATCGCCCGGCGGGCATCGATTGCTACACTCACCTTTGCGCTGTCCAGCGCGGCCACGGCCGACTACCCGTGGCCCTCAAAACGGTCGGCACCATCAGAACGGCCATTGCCGCACACGCGCATGTGCGGCGCTTCATCGTCGGCAGCCGGTGGATGCGCGACGAGCTTCAGATCAACGGTCTGCCTCCAGCACGTATCCGCATCGTGCCGCCGGTACCGCAGGCGCTGGGCCGCTGCGAGCCGCAGCCGCCATCGCGCGATCCGGAGGTGCTGTACGTCGGCCAGGTCATCCGCGGCAAAGGGGTGGACCTGCTCCTGCGCGCACTGGCCAAAGTCCCCGGCCATTGGCACGCGACCATCGTCGGCACGGGCAACCATCTGGCCGCGTGTCGGTCGCTCGCCATCAAGCTCGACATCGCACACCGCGTCACCTTCACCGGCTGGGTAGACCACGCAGCACTCGACAACTACTACGCCCGCGCTGCGGTGACGGCGGTGCCATCGCGCTGGCCCGAGCCTTTCGGCATGGTCGGCATCGAGGCCATGGCCCGGGGCCGGCCCGTGGTTGCCTTTGCAGTGGGAGGCATACCCGATTGGCTCGAGCACGGCGTCACCGGACTGTTGGCGAGAGAGGCCGACACGACGGCCTTGGCGGAAAACCTTGCGCGCCTGCTGGCGGACCCGGAGCTTGCCGCACTGCTAGGCGCCAAGGCCGCCGCCAGTGCGCATCAGCGCTACCGCCCGGAACACTGTCTGGATCAGCTCACGGCCGTCCTGCAAGAGGCAGTTGCCGGCTCTTGACCTTTGAAACAACGCGCGCCGCATCACACCCAAAAGCCGGCGAGCACGGGCTCGCCCAATGCCGATGAAACCTTCGCCCCGTGATGCTTACGACGCGTTGCTGGCGCGCTCAGATCCGCTGCCGGTCCGGCTGCCAGGCGGCCTCCAGCAGCTTCAGCACATCGCGGCGGCTGATGATGCCGACGAGCTTGCCCTGCTCCATGACGGGCAGCCGCCGGAAGTGGCTCGCGGCGAAGCGCTCGGCGATCTCGGTGATCGGGGTGTGGGCCTCAACCGTCACCGGGTCGGCGCTCATGAAGTTTCCGACGCGGCCGCCGCCTTCACTGAAGTAACCGGCGTCCAGTGCAACGTGCATGCAGTCGCGCTCTGTGAGGATGCCCACGAGGTTGCCCACCTGATCCAGCACGGGCGCACCGGAGATGCGCTCCTGCACCAGGATGCGCACGGCCTCCAGCACGTCCATCTCCGGGTGCAGGGTGATCGGGTGCCGCGACATGGCCTCTTTGGCGGTCTTGGATTCGAGCACGGGCGTGTCCTCGGGGCGGTGGCTGGTGTGCTGCGAGCTTAGACGCTCGCCGGGG
>NZ_JAIFKJ010000524.1:1457-1933 GCF_019695415.1 Thiohalocapsa sp. | reverse complement strand
GGCTCTGACCCCTTTTTGGGTGGACGGGGTCGCCGATGCGGATGAGGCCGCCTTCGGTGACCTTGAGGCAGACGCCGGCGTGCTTGCCCAACGCCTTGGCTGTGCCGCGGCCGGAGACCTTGTCGAGATAGCCGCAGGGTGGGCGCACGCGATGCCAGGCGAACAGGGCCTCGCCGATGCGAAGCTGTCGCCCGCGCAGGTCGACATGGGCGAGGCCGGAGACGATGAGGTTGCGTCGGTGGCGGCCGTCGGTGAGCGTCAGGCCGGATTTGCGCTCGGCGCGGGCGAGGTGCTCGGCATGGATCAGCGTCACCTGGCAGCCGTCGGTGGCCCGCCACCAGCCGGTGCCGGCGGCGTAACCGTCCCCACGGAGGCCGCCGTCGGGCAGGGCCTCGGCGCCGGCGCCCCGCTCCCTGGGCCCCCCCCCGGCCCCCCCCCCGCGGGCGGGCGCGCGCCGCGCCCCCCGCGGCCCCACC
>NZ_JAIFKJ010000524.1:0-1447 GCF_019695415.1 Thiohalocapsa sp. | reverse complement strand
CTTCTTTGTTTGTTTTGTTTTTTTTTTTTTTCCAGCAAAAGACGGCATACGAGTTCTGGTCCGGTCTGGTGGGCCCGGAGATGTGTAAAAGGGACGGGGCCGCGGCCGGGCAGGGCCTCGGCGCTGTCGACCCGCTGCATGGGCGCCCCTGCGGCATCCGCCAGCAGGATGGCGTCGAGCCGGCCCACAGGCGGCTTGCCGCGCAGGCGGGCGAGCCGATGTGCGAGCCAGTTTGCGAGCCCGTTTGGGAGCCAGTTCGCCATCAGGCTCTGGTCAGGCACAATGGCACATAGAGCTCATCGTCGCTCAAGCCCCCATGCACGCCGATCTGCTGGAGCTCGCCTTCGGTGGGCAGTTGCTCGCGAATCAGATTGGCGCCGCGGGCGATGAGGGTGTAGTCGCCGATGCGCTGAGCCAGCCTGGGGTGCGGCGTGCCGTTGCCGAAGAGGCCGGCCTCAAGCAGCTCGCGGCTGGGGTAGAGGTCGAACCGCTCGCCGAGCACGTCCCGGCAGTAGTGCGTAAAGGTGTCGACCCGGTCCGGGCGCACATAGCAGAAGGCGGCTCGGGGCTCACCGCAAAGCGGCAGGGCCAGGCAGTCGGCGAGCACGGGATGGTCCTCCAAGCGCACCCAATCGCGGGGGTGGGCGTCGAGATGGCCGTGGTCTGCGGTCACCAGTACGGCGGTATCGGTGCCGGCGATGGCGCGTAGGAAGGCAGCGTATTGGGCGTCGATCTCGCGAAAGTGGTCTTGGGCTTGGGCGCTCTCCATGCCGTGCGTGTGGCCGATGCCGTCGAGACCCGGCCAGTAGAGATAGAAGAAGCTCGGCTCGCGGGCCCGGCGGATGGCTCGGGCGGCGCGGCGGAACATCTGCTTCAGGCCCTTGTAGGCGATAAGTCGGGCCGGGCCGAGGTGAGCCAGATTGAAGTCGGAGCGGGCGATCCAGCGCGGCGAGACCATCACCGAGGGCGTGGTCATGCGCTCGAAGAGTGGGCGGTGGCCCAGCAGCGCGGCTAGATCGACACCGGCCGCGCCGTAGCCGACGCCGCCGTAGCGCGGGGTGCCGGGCAGCACGGACATGATGCAGCCAAGCTCCCGGAACCAGGTGAACCAGCCGGTGAGCCCATGCTGCTGCGGCGCGTCGCCGGTGAGGAAGGTGGTGATGGCGGAGGCCGTGGTGGGCGGGAACACCGAGGTCAGCTCGCCTGAGCAGTCTGCCGCCAGGTGCGAGCCCGCGCCCCGGCGCGCGAGCCAGCGGCTGCCGAGACCGTCCAGCACGATGAGCACCAGATGGCGGGCGTCGCTGAGGGCCGTCGCTGGGAGCGTGCGCAGCTCCGGCACCTCGGCGCGGCCGCCGCGGGCATTGATGAGCGTCGCCATCAGATTGACGATGCCCGCACCCTGGTAGTCGGGTCTGTTTTCGATGTCCGTCATGGGCGGCGAGGATAG
>NZ_JAIFKJ010000647.1:8385-13838 GCF_019695415.1 Thiohalocapsa sp. | reverse complement strand
ACCAACTCCCCGGCGACAAGCAAATCGGCGCGCCGGTCGACAACCCGCAGCGTCACAAAGCCCCAGTAGATCTCGTCTTCCTCCAAGTTGAAAAATGGGTCCAGAACGATATCGCCGGCCAGACCAAAGGTGTCACGAACGGTGCTGGGCCCTAGGATGGGTATCACGAAATAGGGCCCTGCCCCGAAGCCCCAATACCCCAGTGTCTGCCCGAAGTCTTCTTTGTAGCTCGGCAGGCCGACGTTGCTGGCCACATCGAAGAAGCCCACGAACCCCACGGTGGTGTTGACGAACACGCGCCCGACGTCGCTGCCCGCCCGGGACAGCTTGAACTGCAACACATTATTCACCGCAGACGTCGCGTCGGCGATGTTGTTGAAGAAGTTCGTGATGCCTTCGTCCAGAGGCTCAGGCGTGATGAACTGATACGCCTGCGCGGTCGGCTTCAGGAAGGCGTTGTCAAAGTCGGTGTTGAACCTGAACACCGCTCGGTTGAACGGCTGCCAGGGGTCGCGCGGGTCCCTGTACTCGGACGGCACCGAGGCACAGGCAGCGACGACACACGACAACGCCAGCACGATCGCGGTGCGATTCGGCCATCTGGGCATGCACTCGGTCTCCGGGGTTCGAGCTGCTCCCTGCAAACGCCGGAGGATGGTAACACAGTGCCCGGCGCACTCCCGCCCACGGACGCCCGCACCGATGTCCTCTGCGACGAGGCCGCTGCGGTGCTGCTCAGTACAATCGACGAACGCCGTATCCCGCCGCTTTGAGGCTTGCGAGCATCCCCGTTTCCCCCGGCAGGTGCAGCGCGCCCACGGCGATGAAATAGCGCTGATCTGCCGGCAGCGCCTGAATACGCTCGAGCATCCGCGCATTGCGGCTGCGGATCAGGATGTGCCGGAGACGACGCTGCAAATCTGGCGTCAAGCCTGATGCATGCTCATCACTGAGGGCGAGCAGCTCCCCCAAGGCACCGCGCAGGTAGGCATCGATGAGGGCTTCGAACAGGCGCTCCTGCTCCCCCTGAGCCGCCAGCGCGGCCCGCAGCAGCGCCTGCTGTTCCGTAGGGGTCAGTTGCTCGAATACCGCAAGCTGCTCGGCGGTGGTCTCGAGTCCGATGGTAGCCTTGCCCGCCGCCGCAGCAACTTGGTGCAGCTGCCGATCGAGAAAGTCACCAGTCCGCGCCGGGGGCATGCTGAGCAGCGTCATCACCGCCCAGGGCTTGAGCTTGCGCAGCACCGTTTCCGGCTGTCCCCTGGCCGCCAACGCCTCCACACAACGCCGATAGGTCTCGGGCGGCAGCAGGTCCCGGAGCTCGGTGCCGGCCGGCAGGCGCATGGCGCCGGCGGCAATACGCACCGACGCCGCGTCGGGCACCACCTCCAGCACCAAGGTGTCCGCCGCTGCGAGCGCAGTCGCCACCGCATCCGGCAGACGCAGAACGCGTGGGTCTTCGCTGTGGATGGTGCCGAACAGCCAGCTCGGTGGACCACCGCCGGGCGCGATCAGCTCGAACAATAACCCTTCGGCAGCCGGCGTAGACGCCTCTTCCCGGGGCTCGGCCCAAGCGCAAGCCGCTACAAGCAAAAGCAGCACTGGCCACCACAGCTGCCCGCTGCGGCCGGTCGTCGCCAAGCTCATGGCGCGCATGGCGAGTGTTTCCAGAGCAAGCCCGTGACGGGTCCAGACCGGCGGCCCAGAGACAGCCCCAGGCTGCGAGCTGCCGCCGCGCGAACCGCGCATTGCGATTTGGCGTCCGGCGCACCGACTCCGTATGCTGCCCACATGGACGCAGATACGCCAAACCCTGCCGAGCCGGACGCCGCCGACGACGACAAGCCTGCCATTGCCCGGCGCTTTCGCGGCTTCCTACCGGTCGTCGTGGATGTCGAGACAGCAGGCTTCGATGCAAGCCGCCATGCCCTGCTCGAGATCGCCGCCGTCATCATTCGCATGGAGCCATCAGGTCGGCTGGTGCCGGGCCAGACGCTGGCGTCGCACGTGCTGCCCTTTATCGGTGCCGAGCTCGATCCACGTGCCTTGGCCTTCAACAAGATCGACCCGGCGCATCCGTTCCGCGACGCGGTCTCCGAGCGTGATGCGCTGCGACATGTGCTGAACCCGATACGCAAGGCCGTGAGCACCCAAGGCTGCACTCGCGCCATTCTCGTAGGACACAACGCCCATTTCGACCTCGGCTTTCTCAAAGCGGCAGTGGAGCGCACGGACTTCAAACGCAATCCGTTCCACGCGTTCAGCGTTTTCGACACCGTGACCTTGGCCGGCCTCGCCTACGGGCAGACGGTGCTCGCGAAAGCGGCGCAGGCCGCCGGACTCGGTTGGGACGACAGCGAAGCCCACTCCGCAATCTACGATGCGGAGAAGACGGCAGCGCTATTCTGCACTATTGTCAATCGCTGGGGAGAGGTGACGGCACAGGCTCGGGGCTGAGGAGAGATCCATTCTTAGGCCATCCTCGGCCATCCTGGCCAAAATCGGACGGGGCCGGACCTGTTCAGGCGTGGGACAGTCCCCCGGTTCCTCATCTTCAGCGGCTTGTGCCGCCAAAAATGGCGGGGCGTCCTGCCCCGCACGGGAAACGCCGATAGAAGGGCGTTTAGAAGGGCGTTTCCCTGATCCCGCAGCGTGGCGGGCGCTACGCCGCTCAGGACGCGGCATGGCCGACGGTGGGCCGGCGTCGGCAAGGGACCACAGTCAAGCCGCGCTGTCGCCGCTCTCCGACTTGGCAGCAGCTTGCTCCATCATGGTCTTGAGCTCGCCGCTCTCATGCATCTCGAGCGTGATGTCGCAGCCGCCGACGAGCTCGCCATCGATGTAGATCTGCGGGAAGGTCGGCCAGTCCGCGTAGCGCGGCAGGTTCTCGAAGATTTCCGGGTCCTGCAGCACGTTCACGTAAGCGAACGGTACTCCTGTGCTGCCGAGCGCCTGCGCTGCACGCATGGAAAAGCCGCACTGTGGCATCTGCGGCGTCCCCTTCATGTAGATGACGACGGGATTATTCTTGACCTGTTGGTCGATGCGTTCGAGCACGTCCATCACAATACCTCGGCAGGAGCGTTGTTACGTGCGGGGGAAGTGGGATTGCCGCATGGCTTATCAAGTGCCCCAGTATTTTACTAGGTTTCTTCGTCAGCGTGCGGGGGAGGCAAGCGCCAGTCGACCCATCCCACGGGCTGGCAGCACGACTCGCTACCCGGCGACGCGGGCGCCGCCGTGATCATCGCGTGGCCAGGCCAGCAAGCGCGCCCCCGTTGGATCCGGCGTCCACCTGCCGCTGCAGCCAGTACTCCAGCAATGCCAAGTGCCAAAGCTTGCTGCCCTGGATGCGGGTATGGTGCTGATCGGGTGCGGCGAGCAACATATCCACGTATTCGCGCCGGTACAGGCCGCGGTGGCGACAGGCGTCAGAGCTGAGAATATCCCGCATGAAGTCCAGGAACTCTCCGCGGACGTACTTGAGCGCCGGCATTGGGAAGTAGCCCTTGGGCCGGTCGATCACCGCGTCCGGCAGCCGGCCGCGAGCGATGGCCTTGAGCGGCCACTTTCCCTCGTCGCGCAATTTCAGCGCTGGCGGGCAGCGGGCGGCGGCCTCCACCAGTTGATGGTCCAGGAAGGGTACGCGCGCCTCCAGGCCCCAGGCCATGGTCATGTTGTCCACGCGCTTCACCGGGTCGTCGACGATAAGCGTAGTGACATCGAGCCTGAGCACCGCATCGATGACCTCGTCCGCCAGCGGCTCGGCGAGACGGTCTGCGGCCCAAGTGCCGGTGTGGTCGGGGCCCGCGTAGGCATCTGTCACCAGTTGTAGGTACTCGTCATGGTCGCGGTCGAAGTAGTGGCGCCGGAGCTTATCGGCGGGGCCGCCCTCGGTGTCCGCGGCGATGCGCGGATACCAAAAGTAGCCGCCAAAGACCTCGTCGGCCCCCTGCCCTGATTGGACCACCTTGATGTCGCGGGAGACCTGCTCGGCGAGCAGATAGAAAGCCACCGCGTCCTGACCGAACATGGGCTCGGCCATGGCATCTACCGCTTCCGGCAAACGGCGCAGCACCTGACTGTTCGGTACGCGGAAGCGGTGGTGGCGCGTCTCGTAGCGGGCGGCTACCGGGTCCGAGTATTCGAACTCGCTGCCTGCCTCCTCCGGCGTGTCCTCGAAGCCGACGGAGAAGGTGTGCAGGTCCCGCGCGCCCTGCTCGGCCAGCAGTGCCACCAGCAGGCTGGAATCGAGCCCGCCGGAGAGCAGCACGCCCACGGGCACGTCGGCGATCTCCAGGCGCTTCTGCACCGCACGTTGCAGGCGCTCATGGATCAGCTCGACCCATTCTTCATCGGAGTCGGGCCAGCCCGAGCCCGGTGCCGGCCGGGTGGCGTCCAATTGCCAGTAGGCGCGCTCGGTGCGGCGGCCGTCGGCGTCGATACGCAGCCAGTGGGCGGGCCGCAGCTTGCGCACGCCGTTCAGCACGGTGCGCGGCGCGGGCACCACGGCGTGCAGTGTGAACAGGTTGTTGAGCGCCACCGGATCGATGCTCGTGTCGACGCCGCCGCCGGCCAACAGTGACTGTGTGTTGGACGCGAAGCGGATGCGCTTGGCGTCCTCCGTCCAGTACAGCGGTTTGATGCCGAAGCGGTCACGAGCCAGGAACAGGCACTTGCGGTTCGCGTCCCAGACGGCGAAGGCGAACATGCCGTGCAGGCGCGCCACAGAGTCCTCGCCCCAGGCGTGCCAGGCCTTGAGGATGACCTCCGTGTCGCCGTCGGAGAAGAACTGGTAACCGAGGCCCGTCAGCTCCCGGCGCAGCTCCGGATAGTTATAGATGCTGCCGTTGAACACCAGTGCCAGCCCGAGGCCTTGATCCACCATGGGCTGGTTGGCACGCACCGAGAGATCGATGATGCTGAGCCTGCGGTGCCCGAAGCCGAGCGGCCCGTCGCTGTAGCTGCCGCCGTGATCCGGCCCGCGCCGTGCCAGCGGCCCGAGCATGCGGCCGATGGCCGTCAGATCAGCCGGGGTGCCGTCGAGACGCAGCTCGCCGCAGATGCCGCACATACGGGGTCTCCTTTGCCGGAGTTGGGACAGGGGCCGCTGACGGGGCCAGCCCGGGGCACGATGCTCTAGCCCAGGGCCGAGGACCGAGGACCGAGGACCGAGGACCGAGGACTCTCAGTGTAATGCGCCAGCCTTGGAGTGTCGCTGCACCGCTCCAGCGATACGTCAGGCCCGCGCTGTTGTCCCCAGCAAGCGACGCTGCGACGTGGCCACCCAACACCCCGCTGGAGGTGGAACGGGTGATGCGCTCCCGCGAGGTTGCGCCCACCGTTGTTACCCGAGCGTCTCCCCGTCGCCCCCCCCGCCCGCCGCCTCGATCCCCCCCCCGTCGCCGGGTCCCCCCTCCACGTCGCCCTTGCCGGGCACGGGCCGGCCGTTCCGC
>NZ_JAIFKJ010000647.1:0-8375 GCF_019695415.1 Thiohalocapsa sp. | reverse complement strand
CCCCGGGCTCTTGGTGCCCCGCCGGGCCCCGTGTGCCCGGCCCAAGGCCACCTTTCCTGGCAATGTGCGGTCTGTCGGCCACTGGCCGCCGGGCTTGCCGGCCTCGCCGCCCTGGATGCCCCATGCGGCATGCCGGCGGCGCTCGCCGATGAGCGTCGCCTGCGCCGGCGCGAGGCACTGAAGCTCCCGGATCAGTCCGTCACCGCCGGGTCTCGCACCCGCGCCGCCGGAGCCGCGCCGAACAGCATAGCGGGTGACCCGCAGCGGAAAGCGGGACTCGATGACCTCGATCGGCGTATTGAGCGTGTTGGTCATGTGCGTCTGCACGCCGCTCAGACCGCCGCCTGCGGCACCGGCACCCATGCCGCCGCCGATGGTCTCGTAGTAGTCCCAGGCGGTACCGTCGCGTACGCCACCGATGGCAAGGTTATTCATACTGCCGTGGCTCGCCGCTGGAATGTGGCCGTGCCAATGGTCGTTCTCGGCCTGGGCCAGCGCCCCCAACAGCACATCGACGATGCGGGTGCTCGTCTCCACATTGCCCGCCGCCACCGCCGCCGGTCGGCGGGCGTTGAGCAGGCACCCTTCGGGCGCATCCAGGGCGAGCGGGCGCAGCGCCCCGGCGCAGGCGGGCGTCTCCGGCGGCATCAGGCAGCGGAAGCAGTAGAAGACGGCTGCAGCGGCCACCGCCAGCGGGCAGTTGACATTGCCCGCCACCTGCGGGGCGGTCCCGGTGAAGTCGCAATGGGCGCTGTCGCCATCCACGGCGAGAGCCAGCCGGATGGGGATATCTTTGTTCCCGCGGCCATCGTCGTCCAAGACGTCTTCGAAGCGGTAGCAACCGTCCGGAATGGCGCCAACGGCAGCCCGGGCCAAGCGCTCGCCGTAGTCGTTCATGGCGCGCAGCCCATTGCCGAAGGCTTCCAGGCCGCCGTGGGCGATGAGCGCCGCCACCCGCGCGGAGCCGGCACGGTTGGCCGCCATCTGCGCGAAGAAGTCGCCGCGAGCGTGGCCGGGGCTGCGCGTGGCGTCAGTGATCTCCGCCAGAGCCGCCTCATCGAGGCGGCCGGCGCGAACCAGCAGGCGAGGCGGGATGACGACGCCCTCCTCGTCCAAGCGCTCTGAGATAGGCATGGAACCAGGTGTGCTGGCACCGATGTCGGCATGGTGCGCGCGGTTGGCAACGAATCCGGCGAGCTGCGGGCGTCCTGGGCCAGCATCTGCAAATACCGGCGCAATCAGGGTGACATCCGGCAGATGCGTACCGCCGAGGAAAGGGTCATTGACGATCACCATGTCGCCGTCGGACCAGTCGAAACGGACCACCAGGTCCGCCATGGCATGGGCCATGCTGCCCAGATGCACCGGGATGTGCGCCGCTTGGGCACAGAGGGCACCCTCCGCGTCGAACACGGCGCAGGAGAAGTCCAGGCGGTCGCGGATATTCGGCGATAGTGCCGCATTGCGCAGCACCGCCGCCATCTCGTCACAGACGGCGCTGAGGCGGCTCACGAACAGGCTAAGCTGGATGGCGTTCATGGCGGCAAGATGGCCTGCGGGCAGCAGGCAAAACGGCAATGGTTTTGGATGGATAGTTATCGTCACACGCCGCCCGCCCCGCGGCAAAGCTGCTCAGGCCCGAGCATCGCCAGCTCGTTGTCGTCTTGAGATACCCCATTGCGGGCACAAGATTGCCGCAACGAGCGAAACCACCGGCACAGCCGCCGATATCTCAACAACACGTCAACCAGGAGGCGAACCATGGCCCATGAGCTCCCCGCCCTGCCGTACGAGAAGAATGCCCTCGAGCCCGTGATCTCCGCGGAGACCCTCGAGTACCACTATGGCAAGCACCACCAGACCTACGTCAACAACCTGAACAACCTGATTCCGGGCACCGAGTTCGAAAGCATGTCCCTGGAGGACATCGTCAAGAACGCCTCCGGCGGTGTGTTCAACAACGCGGCCCAAGTCTGGAACCACACCTTCTACTGGAATTGCCTCAGCCCCAACGGCGGCGGCGAGCCCGCTGGCACCCTGGGTGACGCCATCAAAGCCAAGTGGGGCTCCTTCGACGAGTTCAAAAAGGCCTTCAACCAGTCTGCCGCCACAAACTTCGGCTCCGGCTGGACCTGGCTGGTGAAGACTGCCGACGGCGGCGTGGACATCCACAACACCTCCAACGCCGGCAACCCGATGACCGAGGGCCTGACGCCGCTCCTGACCGTCGACGTTTGGGAGCACGCCTATTACATCGACTACCGCAACGCCCGACCCAAGTACCTGGATGCCATCTGGGACAAGGTGAACTGGGACTTCGTCAGCGCCAACTTCGCGGGCTGACGCTCACAGCCGCCCTCGGCTGCGCCGAGGGTCGACTCTGGAAACCGCCCAGCGCCGCGGCGCTGGGCGGTTTTTTATCGGTGGTCCTTATTGCGGCGAGGCGAGCTTCAGACCGACGATGCCGATCACGATCAGGCCGACGAAGAAGAAGCGCGCCACGCCGGCCGGCTCGCCGAACAAGAGAAGACCGAGCACGAAGGTGCCGACGGCGCCGATACCGGTCCAGACCGCGTAAGCCGTACCCATCGGGATGCTGCGCTGCGCCAGCAGCAACAGGGTGCCGCTGGCGGCGATGCAGAGCACCGAGAAGGCGAGCCAGCCCCAGCGGACCCCGGCGTCGGTCATCCCGAGCTTGAGCCCCACGGGCCAGCCCCATTCGAAGAAGCCGGCGAAGATCAAATAAACCCAGGCCATCGACATCCCACTCCGCTCCCGGTTCTAGTACCCTGGCGTCTGCTATGCCGGTGCCGTGCGAACAGCGTTTCCACCTAGGCCCGCGCCGCCGGGCATTCCCCAATCGGGCCTGGCAATTGGCCCGCACTTCCGCACTGAGATCCCATATGGTCGTCGCAGCATTCCGTTCGAAAGCCCTTCTCACGGCCTGTGTCCTACTACTGGCCGTCGAAGGGGCCTGGGCAGACAAGTATCAGGCCACCATTGAAGTCTTCCGCCAAGCAGGGGAAAGCGCCAGCTTCTTCGAGAACAGCTACGGATATGCGGTGTTCCCCACTGTCGGGAAAGCAGGCATTGGTGTCGGCGGCGCCTTCGGTGAGGGCTTGGTCTATCTCAGCGGCGATGCAAGCCCCGTCGGCAAAACCACGGTCACGCAGCTCAGCATCGGCTGGCAGCTCGGTGGTCAGGCCTACAGCATGATCGTGTTCTTGCAAGACCGACGCGCCTTTGAAGAATTTACCAGCGGGAATTTCGAGTTTTCCGCGCAGGCCGAGGCGGTGGCGATCACCGCGGGTGTTTCCGCCGCTGCACGCACCTCCGGCAGCTCTGTGACTGCCAGCGGTACCGAGCACGACGCGGCGACCGCAGGGCGATACTACAAGGGCATGGCTGTCTTCACGGTAACCAAGGGCGGGCTCATGTACGAGGCCAGCATCGGCGGTCAGAAATTCAGCTACAAGCCACTCTGACATCGGCCGGATCCACAGCGCCAACACCAGAGCCGAACCCGAGACAGGCATTGCGCCCTTTCTGCATCCAACAAAAAGGGCTGCCCGGAAACCCGAGCAACCCTTTACCTGGTTTGGCGTCCCCACGGGGATTCGAACCCCGGTTGCCGCCGTGAAAGGGCGGTGTCCTAGGCCTCTAGACGATGGGGACATGAGGCAGGTTCGGACGAAAAACCGGCCGGCCGCGAGGCGGCCGGCCGGACTTCCCATACCGGTGTTTGGTGGAGCCAGGCGGGATCGAACCGCCGACCTCAACACTGCCAGTGTTGCGCTCTCCCAGCTGAGCTATGGCCCCAGTAAGCCGCGCACTATAATCGGCTGCGGCGGATGTGTCCACCCTCTAGGCCCGGCGCTTCTGGCCGTACCGACCGTGAGCGCTTACCCCGCAGCGCCGGGATGACTTGCGCCGGCCGCAGCGGGCATCCATGTTACTTGCGCTGAAATTTCCGACCGACACCAAATCCATCCTGATCCACTGGGAGAAATCCGCAGATGCTGAGAGTGTTGCTGTTCGTCGCGACCAACTTCGCGATCCTGACGGTGCTCTACATCGTGTTGAGCATCCTTGGCGTGTCCGCACAGACCGGCAGCGGGCTGCTGATCCTCGCGCTCGTGTTCGGCTTCGGCGGCTCGATGATCTCACTGTTCATGTCCAAGTGGCTCGCCAAGCGTTCCATGGGCGTGCAGATCATCGAACAGCCGCAGACCCCCTTCGAGCAATGGCTGTTCGAGGTTGTACGCCGGCAATCCGAGCAGAGCGGCATCCGCATGCCGGAGGTGGGTATCTTCGATCAGCCGGACCCGAACGCCTTCGCTACCGGCTGGAACCGCAACGACGCGCTGGTGGCCGTCAGCACAGGGCTGCTGCAGCACATGAACCGAGACGAGGTGGAGGCCGTGGTCGGCCACGAGATCAGCCACGTCGCCAACGGCGATATGGTGACCCTCGCGCTGATCCAGGGCGTACTGAACACCTTCGTCATCGTGCTGGCGCGGGTCATCGGCGGCTTCGTCGACTCCGCCCTGCGCGGCAATAACGACAGCGGGGGTGTCGGCATCGGTTACTTCGTGGTGTCGATCATTGCGGAGATCATCCTGGGCTTCCTCGCCTCCATCGTCGTCATGTGGTTCTCGCGTTTCCGTGAGTTCAGGGCGGACGCCGGCGGTGCCCGACTCGCCGGCCGCGAGCAGATGATCGCCGCCCTGCGCGCACTGCAGCGTGTGCATGAGCCCCACGATCTGCCGGCCGGCGAGTTCGCCGCCTTCGGCATCTCCGGCAACATCGGCGACGGCTTGAAGAAGCTGTTTGCGAGCCACCCACCGCTGGAAGAGCGCATCACGGCGCTGCAGAACGCCAAGAGGTAAGAGCGAGGGCCTATCCGTCGCTGCCGACGGCCTGTCGCAAGAGTGCCCTGCCGTAGCGACCAGGCAAACGATGGATGACCCTCGGTGCGGTGCATCCGAGCCATGACATCATCGACGGGCACGAAAACGTGCACTGCAGTTCGTCGGCGCTAGGCCCCCGTGTGCGCACGCCGGCCTGACGAACCCTCAGGCGATGCTTATGATGCTGGCGTCGTTGTGCCACTGACCAGGGAGAACCACCAATATGGCCAGCCAAATCCAGACCCGACTCCAAGGTCGTCTACCCGTCCTGCGCCTCTGCGTGGCGCTGCTGTCGTTACTGCTGGGCATACCAACCTTCGCGAACGCCTCGATAGATGACGCGGAAAAGGATTGGCACCAAGGCGAGATCCAAGGCGCTATCGTCCGCCTCAAGAGCCTGTTGCAGCAAAGCCCTGATGATGCCGCAGCACGCATGCTCTTGGGGCGTATCTACCTAGACGTTGGCCAGCCGCTCGCTGCCGAGCAGGAGTTCATGCGCGCCAGGGATGCGGGCGCCGACGATGCGGAGACACGAATAGGTCTCGTTGAAGCGCTGTTGGCCCCGCGTGCCATGTCCCGGGCGCTGGAATGGGCCGACCCGACCGAGGATGCGACCCCCGCCCAACGAACGGACATTCTGGCGCTGCGGGGCAGCGTGCGCTTATACCAGGAGCACGCGGACGCCGCCGCGAAGGCCTTCTCAGAAGCGGTGGATGCCGACCCCAGCGCCCTGCGAGCCATCCTCGGTATGGCAACCCTTGAGCTGCGCCGCGGCGACACCGCCGCCGCGCGGGCGAGCATCCGTCATGCGATGGACCTGCATCCGGAGTCGGCGGATGCCTGGCAGGCATTGGCAACCCTGGAGCGGATAGAGCGCAACAACCAGGCTGCCATTGACGCCTACACGCAGGCAATCAAGCACGCCCGCAGCAGCTGGCCGCTGCACTACCAGCGGGCCGTGGTGCACCTGGATGAGCAGAACTTGGAATCGGCGTCCGCCGACATCGAGGCCGTGCGCCGACAGCGAGAGCGCCTTCCCGGCCTTGCCTACCTGGAAGGACGCCTTGCCCTGCTGCAAGGCGATGCGGCCACCGCCGCGGAGCGGCTGGACGCCTACCTGCAGCTGGCGCCCGACGACTCAACCGCAATCTACTACGCGGCGCAGGCATTGAACCGCGTCGGCCGTCACGCACAGGCGGAAGAGTACCTATTGCGACTCACGGCCGCCCTGCCGGACAACCCTCAGGCGCGTGAACTGCTCGCGAGCACCCGCCTCGCGCTAGGCAACGCCGCTGGTGCGGAGGAAGCAATTCGCCCTATCGCCGGGTCCACCAACGCATCACCGTTGGCCATGGAGTTGCTGCGCCGGGCGCTCGCACAACAAGGCCGCGCGGATGAGGCGAAAGCACTCGTCACCAAGGCCGCCGAGCGCTTCCCCGAACTCCCGTCCGCACAGCTCGCCCATGCCCAGCAATTGCTTGCCGACGGCGATGTACAAGGCGCGCGTACGCTGCTCGAACGGGTGGTGAGCGCCGAGCCCGATAACGAGCGTGCTCGCATGCTGCTGATGCGCGCCGCCATCAGCGCAGGTGAGCCGGATACTGCCCGTGCCGCGGCCGACGAGTTCCTCGAGCGCGCGCCGAACAACCCGTTGGCATACACCGCCAAAGCCGCCCTGCTCGCCCAAGCCGGAGAGCTCGACGCGGCCCGTGCAGCGTTCGGCAAGGCGCTGGAGCTTGACCCGAGCTTCGAGCGCGCCGCCCTCGCACTGGCCGCCCTGGAGCTCGGCACGGACCGGCCCGAGCAAGCCAGCGCAGTGCTGGACGCTGCCCTGGAGGCAGATCCGGACAATGCGGATATTGCGCTCGCGCGCGCAGCCCTCGAGCAACGCGAGGGCGACACCGAGAGCTTCATCGAGCGCATCAAGGCCCTCCTCGACCAAAGCCCCGACGCCCTACGCCTGCGCCTGATTTTGGCACGCAGTTATCTCGCAGACGGCGATGCGAGTGCCGCTCGGACTCTGCTCGAGCGCGCACCGGCGGAACAGAAGCGAAGCCAGGCTCTGCTGTTGCTGAAGGCGCAGGCCGAGCTTGCAGCTGGCGACGCGACGGCCTCAGCAGCGACGCTCATAGAGCTCGCCGAGCGCAATCCCACCATACCCCGGTTTCGCTATCTGCTCGCCTCGCTGAATGCCCAGCGCGGGGATCTGCGGGCAGCGGAGACCAATTTATCGACTGGCCTGGAGCTCGACCGCGATGCCGAGCTGGAGCACGAACGCCTGGCTCGGATTCTCGCCGCCCAACCGGGGGGCGCTGAGCGTGAAGCCATGCTGGAACGGCTCCTGTCACTGGCGCCCGAACATCCCACACTGCGAGCCGCATGGGCACGCTTCCTGATTGGGAAGGGCGACTTCGCCGAGGCCAGTACCATACTGGGCGAGCTCGCCTCGGCCCATCCGGACACCCTCGTTTACACGCTTTGGCTCGCCGAGGCACGCTCCAGCGCCGGGCGGCCCGCAGAGGCGCTTCACCTGATGCGGGAGTGGCTGCAGGCGCATCCCAGTAACGTCGCAGGTCGCCTGGCGCTGGCGCAACTCGGCCTTGAGGCGGACGATGAGGCGCTTGCTATCGAGCAGTACCGGCGCGTGCTCGACAGCAATGCGAGCAATCCCATCGCCCTCAACAATCTGGCGATGCTGCTGGCGGAAACAGCGCCGGAGGAGGCACTGGGTTATGCCGAGCGGGCGCTGGCGCTGAACCCCAATAACGCGGCCTTCATCGACACCAAGGGCACAGTATTGCTGGCCAAAGGGGACTACGCCGAGGCACTACCACTGCTCTCGCAGGCCCATTCCAGCAGCGCGGACCCCAGTATCGCGTTTCGCTACGCCCAGGCGCTCGCCGGCACGGGCGACGAGGCCGGCGCGCGCCGCGTGCTGCTGAACCTGAAGACCCAGTCCTTCCCCGAGAAGGCAGAAGCCGACGCCCTGTACGAGCGCTTGGCGGGCGGTAACTGAGGCGATACCGCGCCATTGGATCAACGTTTCTCGCAAGGCTGACTACGAGACCCGGGAGGCGCCGTTAGGCATGGACTCGATCCGCATCCGCGGAGCGCGCACGCACAATCTGAAGGACCTAGACCTGGACCTGCCGCGGGATCGGCTGGTGGTGTTCACTGGACTCTCCGGCTCCGGCAAGTCATCGCTGGCCTTCGACACCATCTACGCCGAGGGCCAGCGCCGCTACGTGGAGTCCCTGTCGGCCTACGCCAGGCAGTTCCTGTCGGTCATGGAGAAGCCGGACCTGGACCAGATCGAGGGGCTCTCCCCCGCCATCTCCATCGAGCAGAAGACCACCTCCCACAACCCCCGCTCCACCGTCGGCACCATCACCGAGATCCACGACTACCTGCGCCTGCTCTATGCGCGGGTGGGCACGCCCCACTGCCCGGAGCACGGCGAGCCGC
>NZ_JAIFKJ010000437.1 GCF_019695415.1 Thiohalocapsa sp. | reverse complement strand
TTTGGTGTGTTCCGGCGACCACGGAGATCTACACGTGTGCGCTGGTAGGCAGCGTCAGATGTGGAGAAGGGACAGGGAGTATGCGGGTGAGGGGGAGGGAGCTGCAATGAACCGGGATGGAGCGGCGGCAGGGTGCGTAAAGCGACAGCGTATGTACCATCGCCCCCCGCCCCTGACGCTAATCGTCGGCGTTGGCGGCGTCGCCGCCGACGGGCTCGGCTGGCGGGTCGGCGACCGTGGTATCGGATGCCGGATCATCAACTCCCGGCGGCGTTGCGGTGGCTGTCGACTGCTGCGGTTCAGCGCCCTCCGCCGCCGGCGGCGCTCCGACCTCTGGCGCGTCAACCTCGACCTCGGCGTCTGTCGTCTCCCCCAGCAGCCGCGCGCGGTCGGTGTCCACCAGGGTCTCGGCGTCGAAAGCGCTCAGGCGATAGACATAGGGCTCGTCGTCGCGCTTCAGCACGTAGTCTTCGCTGTCGGCTATGGGGGCGAGCCTGTAGCGGCGCTCGCCGCCCGCGTGCTCGATGGTGATGACCCGCGCTGGATCGTCCAGGTCGTCGTCAGTATCGCTGTCTGGACCAAGCACGCTGGTGTAGCTGACGGTGGCAACGGCGCTGGCCAGCTCGTCTGCCACGGCGCTGTCCACGGGGGCGTCGGTGCCTTCCAACGACCAGCCCTCCTCGCCGCGCACCAGGGTCCAATCGTCGGCGCTGATGCGGCTGATCTCGCCGCGATCGAACTGGAGCCGGCCGCGGTCGATCCAGTCGTCCGCCGTGGCGCCCAGGTCGAACAGGGCGAGCCTGAGGTCATACACGGCGTCTTCGCCGGCGATGCGGGCGAAGAGGCGGCGAAAGCCGGGCGAATCGCCGACCATGAGCGTCGTCTCGCCGCCCTCGCCCCGCAGCACCAGCCGCCGCTCGAAGGCGTCTTCCGCCACCCGAAACCGGCGCTGGGCCTCGGCGCTGGTGGCCACCGGCAGCGGGCGCTTGAGCCCAGCGAGGTCCTCCAGCATGCTGTCGACGCGGCTGCCGCTGGCGGGGAAGCCGTCCAGCACCGGCAGCACCCAGCCGTCGCTGCTGCGCTCGAGGCGTACGCTGTCGCCGTCGGCGGTGCTGATCTCGATGGCGCTCACGGCATCCATCTCCAGGTTCAGCAGCGGCACATCCACCGCCGCTGGCGCCATGCTGCGGCCGCCGCCCATCAGCAGGGCCACGGCGAGCTGCAGCACCAGCACCGCCGCCAGCAGCAGCACCCAGGGATTCCGCAGCGCCGACTGCCAGGCGCTGTCCAGGCCGAGCCGCCGCGCGGCCGCTGTTTGGCTCATGGTCGTCTCTGTCATGCCAGTGCCCTCGCGTCGTTGTCCTCCACCAGCATGGCCTCCAGCGCCCGCTCGCGCCGACGGCGCACCAGCCGATGCACCCAATACACCAAGGCCAGGCCGGCGGCCGCCAGGGCATAGTTCAGGTACTCCCAGAACATGCGCTGCTGCCGCCCCACCGGCTCCAGCAGGCGGTTGAACTGGCCGCGGCCGCGCAGCGCCAGCAAGCCGCGGTCTTCCAACGACCATTCGACGGCGTTCTGCACGAGCTCCAGCGGCTTGAGGTAGCGGCTTTGGGTGGCCTCGGTGGCGAGGCTCATGGCCGTGTCCGACAAGAAGCTGTCGGAGCCGATGACGATGAGACGGGCCGACGGCGGCGAGTGCTCCACGACCGTAGAAATCACGGGCGTCTGCGCCTCGCCGTCTGTGAGGTCCGCCGGCGTGTCTGTGGCCGGGTCGGAGGCGGCATCAACCGGGGCTGCATCTGCGCCATCGCCGGGCTCATCCTCCGCATCCTCTTCCGGCAGCAGCGGCGACGGCTGGCCCGCAAAGGCGGACTCGAAGCGACCCTCCACCATCACGGCGAGCAGCTTGCGGCCGCGGTCGTTCCCTACCGGGAAGCCGAGCTGGCCGTACTGGTCGAAGTCCGGCTGCATGTCCGGCGTCTCGCTGGTCCAGGCCGCAGGCGAGCTCTGGATGAGGCGGGTAACCTCGCGCTCGCCCTGCTTTTCCGTATCCAACGTGACGGGCGAGGTCCAGTTCATGGTGATCTGGCGCAGATTGGCGGTGATGCCGCTGTCCTCGGACAGGCCGTCGTCCCGCACATCCGGAAAGTACGGGTAGTCGAGGGTCTGGATCTCCTCCACCACGAAGCCGCCCACCTGCCGCGGCACAGGGATTGGGAAGGGCGTGTTCTGCGGGTCCATCACCAGGGCCGGCGCCATGCCCACACCATGGTGGTCGAGCCAGTCCTCGAGCCCTGTCTGCGCCGGGCCGGCACTGATCTCACTCCCCGTCAGGTCCACGTCGAACCTTGAGCTGGCCACCATCACCGTGCCGCCCTGCATCAGGAACTGGTCCACGGCGAACTGCTGCTGCTCATCGAGCCCGGTGGGGTCCACGACGAAGAGCAGATCGGCGTCCTCTGGGACCTGACCGGAGGCCAGATCCGTCTCGGTGAGCGCGAAGCCCTCGCGCAGCGTGTCCTTGAGCAGGGTATAGCCGGGGCCGCCGCCGCCCGGCATGCCGGGCATGGGCGGCGGGGCCGGGTCCGGCGTGTAGAGCGCCACGGTGCGCAGCACGCCGGGGGCAAAGCGCTTGATGCCGGCCTCGATAGCGCGCGTCAGGCTGGGCTTGTCGAGCCCCTCCGGCAGCGGCACGGGCACCGCGCGCTCGCCCTGCTCCAGCACCCTATAGAAATAAAAGGGCTGAGGGTCCAGCAGGCCCAGCACCAGGGGCTGGAAGCCGAAGCGCTCGTCGATCTCCTGGGCGAGCGCCGGGTTCGTGTCCGGGTCCAGGATCTCCCAGGAAAACCGCTGGTCATCGCCGCGATTCGCCTCGGCGGCCAGCTCCGTCAGGACCGCCTCCAAGTCCTCGCGCAGCGCCGGCAGCGGCTCTGGCAGGGTCGTCGCCGGCGAGATGAAGCCGCGGAAGCGGATCGGTCCGCCGACACCGGCGAAAGGATCGCCGCCGCCCTGGTAGCCGTAGAGCACCTTTTTGATGGTGCGGGTGAGATCGTACTCGGGGTTGCGCAGGCGCACGTCGAGATCGGTCTCGCCCTGGACCTTCACCTCGATGAGGTCTTGGAAGCCCAGGGTCTCGAACTGATCGCCGTACTTCACCAGGATATCGAAATAGGAGTTGACCACCCCCGCCTGGTACTTGCTCGCGGTCTGGAAGGCCACCGGGCGGATGCCGTACTGCTCGCCTGCCTCGCGCTCCAGCTCCGCAGACGTAGCCGGATCCACGAACTCAACCTCCACATTAGCGCCGCCCACCACTTCGTACTCCCTCAAAAGGTCCCGAAGCTGCGGCACCAGGGGTGCGAGCAGCGGGTGGGTCTCGGCGCTGAAGTAGCCGCGGATCAAAAGCGGCTCCTGAATCTGCTCCAGATAGGTGCGGGTGGCCTCCGAAACGGTGTAGCGCTGCCCCTCGGTGAGGTCGGCGCGGGCAGCGCCCACCTGCTGCAGCCACAGGTTGGCGGCGATGAGGTTGGCCGCTGCCAGCATGGTGATGAGCGTCCAGCGATGGTGACCGGCGCGGTGGTCGCTGTCCACCGCCCAGCGCAGCCGCTCCAGGCTGTAGACGCAGAGCGCCAGGAATACGGCGGTGAGGCTCAGGTAGTAGTAGAGGTCCCGTAGGTCAATGACGCCGCGGGTGATGGACTCGAAGCGCGACCCGGTGCCGAAGAGCCTCAGCACCTCGCCCGTGCCATGGCCGAACAGTCCCGTCAGCGCGGGCGAGCCGATGAGATAGAGCACCGCACACAGCAGCGCCGTGCCGATGAGGGCGACGATGGGGTTGTCGGTGCGCGCGGAGACGAAGAGCCCGATGGCAATATAGGCCGCCGCCAGCAGCAGGGTCGCCAGATAGGCCCCGAGCACCGGGCCCCAGTCCAGCGGACCGAGGATGGACACGGTGACCGGCAGCGGCAGCGTCAGAGCCAGCGCCACCGCCACCAACGCCAGCGCGGCGAGGAACTTGGCCAGCACCAGCTTCCAGGTGGGCACCGGCAGGGTCGCCAGGACCTCAAGCGTCCCGGCGCGGCGCTCCTCGCTCCACAGGCGCATGGTGAGCGCGGCGGCCAGGAAGATCAGCAGCACCGGCATCCAGTCGAACAGCGGCCGGGTGTCCGCGAGGTTGCGGGCGAAGAAGGCGTCCACCCAGAAGAACACGAACAGGCAGGCCGCCAGAAAGGCGCCGATGAACAGGTAGGCCACCGGCGAGCCGAAGAAGCTTGCGAGCTCCTTGCGGGTGACGCGCAGGATGTCAGACATGTGCCGCCTCCGTGGGCTGCGTGGCGGCGCTCAGGGCGGCCGGCGCGCCCCCGGCGGCGTCGCCCTCCGCGATCTGTCCGAAGACGGCCTCGAGATTATGGCGCTCGTGCTCCAGGGCATAGAGCGCCCAGCCACGCTCGGCGATGGCCGCCGCCACTTGCGGTGCGGCGGCATTGGGGTCGTCGGTGGTGAGCGCGAAGTCGCGGCGGACGCCCTCGTCGCCGACGTGGTCCACGGCGCTGATGCCTGGCAGCGCGCCGAGGGCCTCGCGTACGTCGTCCGGGCGGCGGTCCAGCGTCACCCGCAGCCGCGGTGTCGCACCGATGGCGCCGATGGCGCTGTCCAGCGCCAGCCGCCCGGCGCGCATGATGAGCACCCGGCCGCAGATGGCCTCGACCTCCTGCAGGATGTGGGTGGAGATGATGACTGTCGCATGGCTCGCCTGCTCGCGGATGAGCGCGCGCATGTGCTGGATCTGTGATGGGTCCAGGCCGTTGGTGGGCTCGTCCAGGATGAGTACATCCGGCTCGTGCAGCAGCGCGGAGGCCACCCCCAGGCGCTGGCGATAGCCGCGGGAGAGCGTCGCCACGGGCGCCTTGGCCTTGGGGCCAAGCTCGGTGCGCTCCACGGCGCGCCGGATCGCCGCCGGGCGCCCCCGTGCCGGGATGCCGTGCAGGGCGCCCTGGTAGTCCAGGTGCTCCAACACCGTTACCTCCGGATACAGGGGGCAATTCTCCGGCAGGTAGCCGATGCGCCGCTGCACCTCCCGACGGTGCGTGGCGATGTTCAGGCCGTCGACCTGAATGCTCCCGCTGCTCGGCTCCAGAAAGCCCGTGAGCATTTTCATGATGGTGGTCTTGCCGGCGCCGTTGTGGCCCAGCAGACCGACGATCTCGCGGCGGCCGATGTCGAACGACACCCGGTCCACCGCCGTCAGCTCGCCATAGCTGCGGCTGACATCGCGTACCTCGATCATCGTGTCACTTCCCGTGCTGAAGTCCTGCTGATCTGCACGGCAGGGGGATGTGGACGCTACGGTCGTTGGCGGACACGCGCGGCTCGGAACCGGCAGTCCGCTCCCCCGCCTCGGCGGCGGGATTTCACAGCAGCGGCGCAAAGGCCGCAAGGGTCCGCGGATGACGAGTTGTTAAGGAAAGGAGGGCCGTACCTCGGGCCGACGCTCCGCACCGGCCCGGGGGGACTCGTGTCGGGGGAGAACCCCCGCCCGGGCTCAGCCCTGCTCAAGCTGGGTGATGATGCGATCCCGGATCTCGTTCACGCCGCCGACGCCGGCGCCCTTGATGTAGCGCGGCGCGCCCGCGCCGCCCTGCTCGGCCCAAGACGGGTAGTAATCGATGAGCGTGGCTGCCTGGGCGTGGTACACCTTGCGGCCCCGCCGGACGGCCCCTTCCTGCTCGTCGTCCCGCTGCATCACCGGCGCCCCGGCACCCTGTCCCCTGACTCCCTCCCTTGGCGGAGTGAATTCTCAGGCGAG
>NZ_JAIFKJ010000400.1 GCF_019695415.1 Thiohalocapsa sp. | reverse complement strand
GCCCCCGCACCCGCGCCCCCATCGGCGCCAAAGCCTGCGCCCAGCCAGCCGCAGACGGCTGAGCCGCCCCCGCCGGCGCGCGAGCGTCGGCCGCCGCCACGCACCACGGAGCCGCCGACGCTGAACAACCTTTTTGGGCCGCCGCGGAGCGGGAGCCCCGCCCAGCCGTCCGCGGTCCGCGAGTCGCCCGCGCCGGCAAGGCGTGGCGGCGCCATGTCCATTCGCACCGTCGCAGGCGCGGGCAGTGAAGCGGGTAGGGCGTCCAACGTGCGCAAGCCGAAGCAGGGCGAGGTCTTCATCCCGGCCGGCACCATCCTCTCGGGCGTCCTGCTCAATGGCTCCGACATGCCGACCGGGCAGCAGGCGCGCGATCAACCGACGCCGGTGCTGATCCGCATCAAGGATCTGGCGATTCTGCCGAACCAGGTGCGGACGGATGTCCGGGAGTGTTTCCTCATCACCAGCGGCTTCGGCGATCTGGCCAGCGAGCGCGCGTACCTGCGCGGGGAGACGTTCTCCTGTGTGCGCTCGGATGGCGGGGTCATCGAGGTTGCCCTCGACGGCTATGCCGTGGGCGAGGACGGCAAGGTGGGCATGCGTGGCAGACTCGTCTCCAAGCAGGGCGCGATGCTCGCCAAGGCCCTCCAGGCGGGCTTCCTGCAGAGCTTCGCGCAGATCTTCCAGTCGACGCCCGCGATTCCGATCACCAACGCGACCGAAGGCGGCGATGCGCAATTCCTGAGCTTCGCGAATCCCGACGCGCTCGGCGCGGGTGTCGCGAGCGGTGTCGGCGGCGCGATGAACCGGCTCGCCAACTTCTATCTCGACATGGCCGATCAGATGTTTCCGGTTATCGAAGTTGACGCCGGTCGCGGGGTCGAGTTCATCCTCAATCGTGGTGCCGCGCTGAAGATCCGTTCGTGAGCCCCGGCGCCCCTTCCGCTTTCCCGCGTGTGCTTCGCTGCGCGGCGGCAACAGTGGGGCGGGGGCTTCCTTCTCCCTGAGCGACTGCCAGCAGGAGCCCAAGCCAGCCTGATGCGGACGTAGCGGTCTGCGAGGCCTGGAGCGCCGTGCCGGCTACCGCATTGATGCGCCCCGCGGGGATGAACCCGCGTCGCTGCGCGGCCAGGAAGCGTTCGTCCCACAACGCCGGGGAGGACTCGCCTGCCGCAAGCGCCGCGGCAACGCGCCGGCGGATCGCGTCGGCGTTGGGCTCGCCTGGCTGAGCATACTTCTCCCGAAGCACATCAGTCGTGATTGCCTGCGGTTTCATAGCTCTCCTGCGACGTCGGTGCGTCGCCGACACCAAGCTTGTCTCAGAGCGCGCCCAGCCAATTCACAAGCGCAGCGTACCTTGCTCGACCGCGCGCGCATGAACGCGTCCGCGGAGCGTCGTTGTTGGGCCTATTCAGCCTCCTCCCGTTGGGGCCGATGCAGCAGCATGTGTACCGCGTCATGGGGTGCCAGCCCTTCGTAGAGGACGCGGTAGACTTGAACAGTGATCGGCATATCGACGCCGAGCCGTCGG
The DNA here is from genome assembly GCF_019695415.1 of Thiohalocapsa sp. Taxonomy (GTDB): domain Bacteria; phylum Pseudomonadota; class Gammaproteobacteria; order Chromatiales; family Chromatiaceae; genus Thiohalocapsa. Next base: position 4,285 of record NZ_JAIFKJ010000400.1, on the reverse strand, counting down.
CTCAAGCGGTAGACTTCTCGCGTCGTCTTCACGCCCTCGACCGCCTGCCCGATCTCTTTCCGGGCAGCCTCGACGCTGAGGCCCCGCGCGAGCGCAAGCCCCATGCGCCGATTGCGGGACTGATCATCGGTGCACGTCAGCGCCAGGTCGCCGAGTCCGGCGAGCCCGACGAAGGTCTCGCCCTGTCCGCCGAGGGCGACGCCGAGGCGCGTGATTTCGGCAAGCCCCCGGGTGATCAGCGCCGCCCGGGCATTGGCGCCGAACCCAAGCCCATCAGAGATGCCGGCGGCGATGGCCATCACGTTCTTTGTCGCGCCGCCGACCTGAACGCCGATCAGGTCGGCGCTGGTGTAGGCCCGAAACGTTTCATTGTGCAGGTAAGCGGCGACGCGCTCGGCGTGGGCACTGCTGGTCGCTGCCACGGTGACGGCGGTGGGCAGACCGCGGGCCACCTCGCGAGCGAAGGACGGTCCGGAGATGACCGCCAGGTCATGCTCGGGTAACAGCTCCGCGGCGGCCTCGGTGAGGAGGCCACGGGCTTCCGGGTGGAAGCGGTGGGTGGGCAAGCTGAGCGGTGAACCGCCGGCTACCGTAGTGGCGAGCGCGGTGATGATCGCGCGGAAGGCGTGGCTCGGAACTACGACGACGACCTCGGCAACCGCGGCCACCGCTGCAGCGAGATCCGGTTCTGGGTGCAGCCTCGGCGGAAAGCTGACACCTGGCAGGTGGCGCCGGTTCTCGCGGTCCTTCTTCAGCGTGGCCACATGGGCCGGAACATGTCCCCAAAGCCGCACAAAATGGCCGTTGCCAGCGAACAGCACGGAGAGCCCCGTGCCCCAAGACCCGGCACCAATTACGGCAATTGTGGCAGTTTGCGGAGTGGCCATGGTGTCGATGCCCCTTTCGAGCAGGACCTGTTCAAAAGATAGCTCGACGCTAGCAATTCACGGTGCCGCTCACCGGCATATCGGTTCCGCACAATAACCGGGCTTCCACGATGTCTGACATCATCCAGTTCCCCTGGCACCCGGAGCCCACCGATGACGACGTTGAAGGACCGACCGAGATTGTCGTCCGCCTCGTGTCGGAAATGCCTGACGAGCCGCCGGAGGAACCGGAGGCGGAGCAGGAGGAGCCAGCGTGGAAGACCATTCCAGCGGGCTGAACGGTCTACACTCGTCGTCTGAACCCTTGGCGAAGATCATCATACCGTCCTGATCCGCGATAAGGTGACCTCGGCTTTCACGAAGCGCCCCGTTAACGTGTCAGCTCTGTAGTGGGCTTGCGCTGCTTATCCTGCGAGGGAGATACACCAAGTATCTGATCAATAGATGCTTCGTATGCATTGATGCCTAAGCAGATCTGCGTATAGGAAATCCAAGCTGCCCCTGAGCGCCCATGGATGGTCTGAGGCAGGAAACTGTCGGGGGCGAGATGCTCGGTCTATGCGCAGCGGCGCGCGGGTGACGACGGTCGCATGCCGTGCAAGCGCGGGGTCCACGGCACAGGGGCGAATATTTGCGGTACAGCGGACAGGCGGGACAGAGGGGGACTGAACCTTCGCATGCTCAAGACGGCGGCTAGCAGGTGGTACGCTTATCGAACTGGACGTCGGGCTTGGGCTAAGCGAAGGAGTCCCAGTCCAGGTTCTGGTGAGCGAGAATCGTTCCAGGTGGATGGGCAGCGCGTTGGGCTGATGGGCAGGGCCTGGCTATGGCGGCACGTCGACGATGTCTGCTTTAAGTCGGGAACTGCCTTTCTGTTGAAGAGGGTCGGTCGTTGCTGAGCCGCCTGCGGAGTTGACCGGTCAGCTGTTGAAAGCTCCCTCTGGCTGCTGAGCATAAACGTCCGCGTCGGCAAGCACACGACGCAACGCTTCCTCGACTAGGTCCGTGAACAGGATATGAAGAAAGTGTCCTGCCTGTTCTACGTAAACGAGGCGCCTGCGCGCGGTGCCCACCAGCCTCCCCGCGAGGTAGGCCGAATTCTCCGCTGGCACGAGTGTGTCATGTAGACCCTGCAAGATCATCACAGGCGCCTGGATCCGCCCCATATGCTCGCCGAGCACCTGCAGCTCGCGGCGCAGGGCAAGGAGTTCAGCGTTCGAGTGGGCAAGCGCCCGAGGAAGTAAACGGCGAAAGGGCCTTGCCGCCGCCAGCCGCTGCAATAGGTGCGTCTGCTCGCACTCTGGGTCGCCCGCAGCGCCGACGAGGAGAACGCCCGCAACCAGCCCCGGATGGTCTGCAGCCAGCCGCAGGGCCACCGGCCCGCCATAGGACGAACCGACTAGCACAGCGGGACCTTCACCGCGCTGCAGCAGCGCCGCGATCGCGCGGGCTTGTTCCCCCAAAGCGACGACTGGCGCCCCGGGGCCGCTTTCGCCAAATCCGGGCCGGTCGACCGCGAGCCGGTACTGGCCTTCGGTACCCTTGTGAAGGAACGGTGTCCAGTCGTGTGCAGTTCCCGGTGTGCCATGAATGAAAAGCATCTGCCGTCCCTTCGGACTGCCCGCCGCCAGATAGCTGAGGTCCGGCAAGTCGCCACGACCCGGGATCCTGAGCCGCTGGGGGCGATCTTGCGCGGTGCCGCGATGGGAGAGGCCCAAACCCGTCAACGCCTGGAAGCGCTCACGAAACGACCGATAAGACCGAACGAAGCGGTGGTCTGAACCGGTACGCGGGTGTCCTGCGAGCATCACTTCCTGCTCCGGAAGCCCGTTGAGCAGGTTGCGAATGACAGCGGATGCCGTGGTGCTCTTGAGCGGTCGAATGGAACAGCCTGGACTCATGGGCGGCGAGATGGCTCGGCCGGTGTCCGGCTCAGCAAGATGGTGGATAGCGCTGGATCAGACGAGTCTGCCGCCAAGCTGCGCGGAGCACCGTATACGGATTGGCGGGTTTCCACCCGCGGGCGCGGTTGCGGGCGCCGATCTCGAACAGCAGCCGCTGTTGTCTTAGGAGTCTCGCATACACTTGTCCGAGCGTCATCTCCGGATCCCAAGCGCTGATCGGCTCGCTGCCTGCCCCGTTGATCTCGATAATCCGAAAGTCTTCTCCCTGCTGCAGCCGCTCAAGTGCGGCGAAGCGAACATCGTAACGTCCGTAGTAAAACTCTGGGATCGACCGGGAGATTGCGTCGAAACGCTCGGTCAGCTTGGGTGTAATTTTCTCGTCCGCGTCACGATAGAGACTGCCGACGCGGATGGATCCGATAAAGGACAGCCGCACGCATTCTCCAGTCTCGGGAATCCGGTCGAGGCTCGTGGTCGGCACGCCCCCATGCCCTTTCCTACGTCCGAGATGCCAACCCGCTTTCCAGGCGGCACGCTTCTGGGCGTGAATCAGCTCGCGCACGGTACTGGCGCCATCCCCGACAACGTGCGGGTAGTAGCGGAGGGTCAGAGATATAACCTTGCCGCTTGCCGCGCCCGGCTGGCGGACGTAGAACACGCCGGCCTCGGCGTCCCAGCCGATCATCTCTTGCAGCATCAGCGTTGCCCCCTGGGGGAAGCCGGCAACATAGGCGCGCAGCTCAGATTCCGAGGCAATTGTCCGCACGCCATAGCCCTGCCAGCCAATATCCGGCTTCGCCACAAGCGGAAACCTGAGCCCTTGAGCCCGCACCAGGTCGCCGGCTCGTGCGGCGTCCGGAGCCGCGCCGCCCTCACCACGCGTGAGTGTGGCGTAGCGCGCAAGCCAGCGCCGCGCCTCGCCGGAGACCATGTCCAGATAGGCCTGCTTCGATTCGCCCCATAGTCCGCCGACCTCAACCAAGGGATTGGCAACCGTGGGCAGAGAGAGGCTGCCGTAGCGCAGCGAGAGCCACAGCCATTGAAGGATAAGCGGAATATAGAAGAGATGCGGCGGGATACGCTCCGCCACACCGATCTCGCGAATCAGGCGTCGCAGGGCTGGCATGCCCGTATGGCTACGAGATTTGTGCCGTGGAACTGTCAGCGGAATCAAGATCGTGCGTCCGTCCTAAGCTGGTGACCGTGATAGTGAGACTGACGAAGCGTTCGTGAAAGGGGCAACAGGCACCAGCGTCTCGACGCCGAGAACAACGGGCGAGACCGGAACTGAGGCAACCGCTGCTAGCTCTGGACCGAGATGAGCGAAGAGCCGCGTTGGGAGCGCCCACCTACTACGCCCCCTTCAGCTCTTCGGAAGGACGTGTCTGGACACCTGAGAAAAACACCGCAAACGGATGCTGCGGTCTCTTATAAACATCTCCGAGCCCACGGGACCCCTGAGCAACCCGTATGCCGCCTTCGGCTGTAAAAAAA
>NZ_JAIFKJ010000325.1 GCF_019695415.1 Thiohalocapsa sp. | reverse complement strand
AATGGCGGGGCGTCCTGCCCCGCACGGGAAGCGCCAATAAATCGGCGCTTCCTTAAGGCTCCGGAATCTCGATGACGGCATGCTGCGGCGCCGTTTCCTGGTAGCGGCGCTTCTGCTCCGGCGTCGCCTCCCGCTGGTACCTGTCCTTCCACTCGGCATAGGGCATGCCGTAGATGGCCTCGCGGGCTTCATCATCGCTCATGGTGATACCGCGCGCCCGGGCGGCGGCGAGGTACCACTTGGACAAACAATTGCGGCAGAAGCCGGCAAGGTTCATGAGGTCGATGTTTTGCACATCTGTGCGTTGCTGCAGATGCGCCACCAAGCCGCGGAAGGCGGCGGCCTCTATTTCGAGACGGTCTTGATCGGTCATGTCGCGCTCCTCTGCGGGCGGGGCCGTTGGGGTTGGATAGGCACCGACATGGAGGGCAGCGGGGCAAGGGCCAAGGGCACTAGGCTGCGTGATCGCCCTCCGAGCCGGGGCGCCGGCGCAAGGTGAGCCGCAGGTCGGAACCGACCCGCCGCATGTCGCGGATCCCGAGCATAAGGCGCTGATCCATTCGCTCGATGCCAGGCAGGTGGAAGAGCCCGCGAGCGGCACTGCCCATCAGGTGGGGGGCGAGATAGAGCACCAACTCGTCCACCAAGCCAAGCTCCATGGCGGCGCCGGCGAGCGTGGGGCCTGCCTCGATGAGCACCTCGTTGATCTCGCGCTCGGCGAGGTACGTGAGCAGCAGGCGGAGGTCCACGCGGCCCTGCGCATCAGCCGGAAAGACGCGCACCTCGGCACCGACGGCGTTGGCCCGCGCAATGGCCTTGGGGCTCTGCTCGCAGGTGGCGATGAGCGTGGCGCCGGGCAGGCGCAGCATGCGGGCGTCCAGCGGCATGCGCAGCCCGCTGTCAACGACAACGCGAAGCGGCTGTCGCGGGAGCTCGTCCGGCCACAGCGCCGAAAACTCCTCGGGACCGAGGCGCACGTTCAGATGCGGATCATCAGCGAGCACGGTGCCGATGCCGGTGATCACGGCGGACGAGCGTGCCCGCAGCCGGTGCACGTCGCGGCGGGCGTCGTCGGAGGTGATCCACTTGCTCTCGCCGCTGGCCATGGCGGTGCGCCCATCCAGGCTGGCGGCGAGCTTGCAGCGCACATAGGGCAGACCGCCGCGCATGCGCTGCTCGAAGCCGGGATTCAGCGCGCGCGCATCGCCTTCCAGAACCCCGGTGGTGATCTCGATACCGGCGGCTTGCAGGCGCGCCAGACCCTTGCCGCGCACCATGGGGTTCGGGTCTTCCATGCCGACGACAACGCGAGCGACGCCGGCTTCGAGCAATGCATCCGTGCAAGGCGGCGTGCGGCCGTGATGACAACAGGGCTCGAGGGTCACATAGGCCGTGGCGCCCGAGGCGCGCTCCCCGGCGGCGTCGATGGCGTTACGCTCGGCGTGGGGCTCGCCGGCGCGGCGGTGGTAGCCTTCACCAACAATACGCCCGTCCTGCACCAGCACACAGCCGACGCGGGGATTGGGGTCGGTGGTATAGAGCCCGCGGCGCGCCAGCACGATGGCGCGGGCCATCATGCGTGCATCCTCCATCGCACGGCTCACGGCTTATTGGTGTCCCGCACCTGCTCCAGGCCCGCGAGCAGATCCAGCTGGGCCGCTTTTTCTTCGGCGGTGGGCTGGCGCTTGAGGCGCTCGATCTCCTCGCGGAAGGCGTCTACATCCTCGAACTCCCGATAGACCGATGCGAAGCGCACGTAGGCTACTTGGTCCAGCTCGCGCAGCTCGTCCATCACCAGCTCGCCGATACGCCCGCTGCTGACTTCGCCCTCTCCGCTACCAAGCAGCTTGCGGTTGATGTGGGAGACGGCGGCGTCGATCTGCTCGGTGCTGATGGGGCGTTTCTCGGCGGCGCGCATGATGCCCGAGCGCAGCTTGCGGCCGTCGAAGGGCACTCGGCTGCCGTCGCGTTTCACCACCCGCGGCAGGTTCAGCTCGGCGCCTTCATAGGTGGTGAAGCGCTCGTTGCACACCACGCAGCGTCGCCGGCGCCGAACCTGATCGCCGTCGCCGGACAGCCGCGAGTCCACCACTTTGGTGTCCTGCGCACCGCAGAACGGACAGCGCATCGGCGGGACTTCCAGCCTGACTCGGGCGCGCGCCGGCGCTCAGCCGGCGTGGGCTTGGTATACCGGGAAGCGCGCGCAGAGCGAGAGCACCTGGCCCTTGATCTGCTCGATGACGGCGACATCCCCGCGCGCGTCGATGACATCGCACATCCAGCCGGCGAGCTGTTTGGCCTCGTCCAGACCGAAGCCGCGGGTGGTGATGGCGGGCGTGCCGACGCGGATGCCGCTGGTGACGAAGGGTGACTGCGGGTCGTTCGGCACCGCGTTTTTGTTGACGGTGATGTTGGCGGCACCCAGCCAGGCGTCCACGTCTTTACCGGTGAGGCCCTGCTCGATGAAGCTCACCAGGAACAAATGGTCGTCAGTGCCGCCGGAGACCACGTCATAGCCGCGGGACAGGAATACTTCCGCCATGGCCTGCGCATTCAGGATCACCTGGCGCTGGTAGTCTTTGAAGCCAGGCTCCATGGCCTCTTTGAAGGCGATGGCCTTGGCCGCGATGACGTGCATGAGTGGGCCGCCTTGCGTGCCCGGGAAGACCAGGGAATTGAACTTCTTGGTAAGCTCTGGGTTCTCCTTGGCCAGGATCAGGCCGCCGCGCGGGCCGCGCAGGGTCTTGTGCGTGGTGGTGGTGACGACATCGGCGATGGGCACCGGGTTGGGGTACACGCCGGCAGCCACGAGGCCTGCGATGTGCGCCATATCCACCAAGAGATAGGCGCCGACGCTGTCGGCAATGTCGCGGAAACGCTGCCAATCGACCACGCGGGAGTAAGCGGAAAACCCGGCGATGATCATGCGCGGTTGGTGCTCCTGGGCGAGGGCTGCCACCTGCTCGTAGTCAATCTCGCCGTTGTCGGCGCGAATGCCATACTGCACGGCGTTGTAGAGCTTGCCCGAAAAGTTGGGCTTGGCGCCGTGGGTCAGGTGGCCGCCGTCTGCCAGGCTCATGCCGAGCACGGTATCACCCGGCTGGCACAGCGCCATGAATACCGCCGCGTTGGCCTGTGAGCCGGAGTGGGGCTGGACATTGGCATAGGCGGCGCCGAAGAGCTGCTTGGCACGCTCGATGGCAAGGTTCTCCGCCACGTCCACATACTCGCAGCCGCCGTAGTAGCGCTTGGCGGGATAACCCTCGGCGTACTTGTTGGTGAGCACCGTGCCCTGTGCCTCCATGACCCGAGGGCTCGCGTAGTTCTCGGAGGCGATCAGCTCGACGTGCTCCTCCTGCCGGCGCTCTTCGTCGCGGATGGCCCGGGCGAGCTCGTCGTCGTAGCCTGCGATCTGCATGTCGGTGTCGAACATCGAAGTTGCCTCCGTGGATCTGATTGTCGGGAGTCGCTGCCGCCGACTCGCTGTCGCCACTGAGGTGCACGCACGCTGCGATTCGGTTGGCCGCCGGTGTTGGGCATCGGACCGTGCCTGGACGCCACAGTTTCGACGTCCCCGGTGCTCCTCGGCGGTCAAAGATGCTTAGGCAGAAGCGCTCGGTACTGGCGCGGGACAATGGTCGGCAGAGTCGGGTTGGCGGAGAGGGTGGGATTCGAACCCACGGTGGGCTACTAACCCACGCCGGTTTTCAAGACCGGTGCAATCAACCGCTCTGCCACCTCTCCGAGCGGATGCGGCGGCGGGCGGACACTGGGCACTGGGCACTGGGCTCGCGTCGGTCGCCGTCGGTGAACCGCCGCCGTCATTGAAGAGGCGGCCGATGCCCACACTGACGCCTTAGAGTACCGCAATGCGGCGCAAACGACGAGCCCTGTGTCCGATCCGTGGGCGTGTGATTCGTCGGAACCGCGCGACCGCCAACGCGGTCAGACAGCGGCAGTTACGGTGCGGTCTCGCGTGCGGCGCGCACGGGCTTGCATGCGTCGGCCACTCGGGTATGCTGCGTTTGCAATCGTGCCGCAGCGCTACATGGCTCAGCCGCGGCCGTTTTCCAACCGAAATTTGAGGAGTGAGTCATCAGTCATGGCTAACCAATACTCAGTTGCGCAACCCAGACAAGACGTCCTCGCCACCAACAAGGTTCTGAAGAACACCTACCTGCTCTTGGCGGCGACTCTCGGCTTCAGCGCGCTGACCGCGATGATCTCCATGGCCCTGGCTATGCCGTCTTGGGTCTATTTGGCGTCCGTGATTGTCGCCATGGTGCTCGGCATCTTCGTGCTGCCGCGCACGGCGGAGTCAGCCGCGGGTGTCGGCGTCATCTTCGGGATCACCGGCCTGCTCGGGTTCGGGCTCGGGTCCATCCTCAGCATGTACCTCGCCCTGCCCAATGGCCCGAGCATCATCGCCACCGCCTTCGGCGGCACGGCCTTGATTTTCCTCGGCCTGTCCGGCTACGCGCTGACGAGCAAGACCGACTTCAGCTTCATGGGCGGCTTCCTGTTCGCGGGGATGATGGTGGTCGTGGTCGCGATCATCGCGAACTTGTTCTTGAGCATGCCGGCCCTGTCGCTCGCGGTCTCCGGCGCCATCATTTTGCTGATGAGCGGGTTCATCCTGTTCGATACCAGCCGGATCAAGAATGGCCAGGAGACCAACTACATCATGGCCACCTACGGCATCTACCTCAGCATCTTCAACATCTTCATCAGCCTGTTGCAGATCCTCGGGATCATGGGCGACGAGTAACCTAGCCGGGGCGCCATGCGCGCCCATCCGGCACATTGGCAACGCCCGGCCCGCACACGGCCGGGCTTTCTTTTGTCCCCATTTCCCTGCATCCGCAGGGGGAGACCGCAATGGAGCTGTTCCTGAAGATCGCCGCCGCCGGCGTCATGATCATGCTGTTGTTCTACCTCTGGCCCGCGTTCAAGCAGTGGCAGGAGCATGGTCCGAAGGCGGAAAAGGGTGACTGGCAGGCGGCCATTTTGCCGCTCGCGGCCGTGGTTGGACTGGTCGTCGTGCTGGTGCTGCTGGTCCGCTGAGCCGCGGCTATCAGGTGGCTTTCCGACATAGGCTATGCACGGATATTGTGGGGGCGCATGTTGTGCTCAGCCTCTCGCAGCGCGTTGAACGTCCGCTTCATTGCTGATGCACCACGGTCCGCCAGCTCAGCGCTGTTGGAAGAACCGCTCTCCGTCATAGCTCAGCACCGCGCCGTCCGTTACCACCTGCTCCAGTTGGATGCCCTCGCCGCTCTTCTGCCCCTCGCCCAGCTTGCGCCCGTTGATGTAGACGAACCGCTGTTGGGGGTCGCTGTTGTACACGTGCACGCTCATCGAGAACGGCGGCAGACGGTTACGCAGATCCAGCGAGGGCCGCGGCGGCAGAGCGTTCGCTTGGGGGTCCGGCCGCAGTCGCTTGAGGCCCGGCGGCTCCGGCAACAGCGGCGGCGCCGAATCTGGACGCTTCAACGCGCCGGGGTCACGTTTGCGCACCAGTTCTTTGAAGGCCTCGATCTCGGCCACCACGTCTTCCGGCACTGGCGTTTGCTCGCTCGGGGCGAGCTTGGCAGGGCGGGAGGTATCGGGCGCAGGCGGCACGGGCAGGTCATCGCGTTCGGCCGCGTTGTCGGTGGTCACGGATGCCGATACACGCCCGCCACCCTCCCCGAGCCCCCCCCGGCCGAGCTCCCGCGCGCACCCCGCCAGCGGCCCCCCGCGCGTGCCCTCTCCCCGCACCACCAGCCCCACCGGCCCCACGCTCCCCACCCCCCCGCCCCCCCGCGCCGCCCCCAA
>NZ_JAIFKJ010000638.1 GCF_019695415.1 Thiohalocapsa sp. | reverse complement strand
CCCTCCGCCCCCAACTCTGCGGCTCTGCGCCCGCCCGGCGATGCGCCGGGTACCACTCTGCTGGCATCGTAGCGCACCGTCACGAGCAGCGTCTCGGCCGTTGCGGAGGACTCCGTGGCGGGCAACAGGGCCAACACGTTCTCGAATCCGCGATTCTGCCATTGCATGCCGCCGGCGATCGTGACCGAACCGCCCCGCTCGGCCTGCTCCCGCAGCTCGTCGGCCGCGATTTCGTCGGCGACGTAGAAGCGCGGCACCTGCACGGGGCTTGCAGCGAACTTGTTCTCGTTCTCCCTGGACGTGGCGTCGGCGTCCGGCAGAAAGACGACGGCTCGCGCCCCGAGCATGGCGGCTGTTTCCCAGTGGACGCCGCTGTCGTATTCCATGAGCGCGACGGCGTCAACACCGGCGCCGGGGGCGAAGGCCTCGTGGCCGTCGAAATCGCTCAGGTCGCCATCACCGACGTAGACCAGCTCCGCCCGCAGACAGCCCCCTGGGATGAAGGGGCACAAGGTTCGATTCGGCCACACGGGGTGCAAGCGGACACGCATGTCGCCGCCGTCGTTCCGCCGGTACGTCAATTCCGAGCCGGTATCCACGGGCACGGCAAGGCGGAAGGGCTGGCGGGGCAGAACCTCCCAGCCCGCCTGTTCGATCCGTTCGGAGAGCCAGTCGGCCGTCTTCGGAAGGTTCCCCGCGCCGGGGGCACGCGAGCCCAGGGATGCGATGCCCGCAAGCAATTCGCCGATCCGTTCCGAGGTGTGAGCATCGACCAGTCGTCCGAGCCGATCGCCATCCAATGCCACGAAGTCCGGGCCGGCGGCATCGTCCTCGGCTTGCACGCCGAGGGCCGTCATCACCGCCAGGCAACTCAGGATGATCGTCAAGCGATGGATCACAGGAACACCCCCGTAAAGACGGCGCGTCCCGCGGGAGCCCAGAAAAGATGGTAGACATTCCAGAAGACGATCATGGCGGCGTGGCCGAAGATCAGCCCCAGGGCCGCCGGGATGGAGCGAACGTAGAGGTCCATCCCTCCGAAGCGCAGGATCAGGCTCTTCACAATCCAGGCGATCAGCATGGGCCCCCAGATGAAACAGATCGGGCTGATCTGACGCACGCCGGCGTACAGGCCCGAGTAGCTGACGTCGCGGTGCAGCGTGTAGGTGCCCAGGCAGACGATCAGCAGGGCGATGGGCGGAATGGGGAACCGCGGATAGCGGCGGCGCAGCGCCAGCAACCCCGCCATCAGCACGCCGCCGAGCAGAATCATGCACACCCACAGCACCCGCACGTCGAATTTATCCACCATCGGGTCGCCCGTATTGAATATCTTGAACCAGTAAGAGTACTTCCCGCGGTCCAGGGCGATCATCAGGTGCTGCGCCCCCTTCCAGTGCGCGAGCACCAGGAACGAGATCGTGCCCACACCGACGGCGACGCCGAAAGCGACGGCCACCGCGACGGCGATCAGGCGCGGCGACACCTTCAGCTTCCGTCCCAGGTACAGCGCCTCAATCTGCGCGGCGAGCACCCCCGGCAGAAACGCCACCGCAAGAAACCAGGTGTGCGACAGGGCGACGAGGTTGTGGAACCCATGGGTTCCCACCCCGCCGGTGTTGATCCCGATGGTCATGTCGTTCACCAGGGGCGTGGAGCCCGCCGGCAGTCCGCCCTCGGCGCGGACGCGCGCCAGCGCCACCCCCGCCAGGAGCGTGAAGAGCAACACGATTCCCACCCCCTAGAACCCGCCGATACCGCACGCACCGAAAAGGTACCAGACAACGGCGATTCCCGACACCGATACCCGCAGCCCGGGCGCCGCCCAGCGACGCGGCGAGTAGAACGACACGGTCTCCCCGGCCGCCGTTCAGCCGCCGGCGTCGCACCGTCGCGGAAACAACCACCTGTCCGTCGGCAGACCACACCGTACAGGAAGGCCG
>NZ_JAIFKJ010000045.1 GCF_019695415.1 Thiohalocapsa sp. | reverse complement strand
ATGAGTGTGGTCCATAAGCCGAGATCCCTGATGGCCGTGGGTGTTTCTTAGGAAGTTGTCCCCTCGGTCAGACCGTCCACCGGGGGCTCGAACCATGACTGATGAAACCGCCCTATGACGCCGCCGTGCGGGCCGCGATCCGCAAGCGGATGAGCCCGCCGAACCGGGAGAGCGTGGCCGCGATCGCCCGCTCCACCGGCATCACCACCCAGACCCTCTACAACTGGCGCGCCCAGTGGCAGAAGGAGGGTCAGCTGGTGCCAGCCACCAGCAAGGCGCCGGAGCAGTGGAGCCCTGCCGACAAGCTGGCGGCCGTGATCCAGTCCGCTGGGCTGAGTGGATCCGATCTGGGCGCCTTCTGCCGGGAGCGGGGTCTTTACCCGAAACAGCTTGCCCGCTGGCGGCAGGCCGCCGAGGATGCCAACAGCCCCACGGCTCCCTCGATGTCCGATCACAAGGAGCTGCAGCGCAAAAACCAGGAGCAGGCCCGCGAGATCCGGCGCCTGGAGCGGGAACTCCGCAAGAAGGAGAAGGCCCTGGTTGAGGCTGCGGCGCTGCTCATGGTCTCGGAAAAGTGCAAGGCCCTCTGGCCGCAGGACGGGGAGAGCTGATCGCCCCGGACGATCGCCGGAGGGCCGTGGACCTGCTGGAGATGGGCACCGCCGCCGGGGCGCCGGCGAGCGGCATCGCCCGCATCCTGGGTGTGTCGCCCCGCACGCTCAGGCGCTGGCGGGAGGAGATCCGCTGCAGTGGCAGCAGCATCGATGGCCGCAAGGGCGCTCCGAGGCGGGTGGCGCACAAGCTCACTGCCGAGGAGCGCCAGCAGGTGATCGACACCGTCAATGATCCGCGTTTTGCCGATCTGACGCCTGCCCAGATCATCGCCATCCTGGCGGAGGAAGGTGTCTACATCGCCTCGGAGATGAGCTTCTACCGCATCATGCGGGAAGAAGGCCTGCTGCACCATCGCGGCAGCACCAGACCACCACGTGAGCCGCGTCCTGTCCCCAGGCTGGAGGCCAGCGGGCCGAACCAGATCTGGAGTTGGGACATCACCCTGCTGCCCAGCAGAACCAAAGGCCAGTGGCACTATCTCTACATGGTGATGGATGTCTGGAGCCGCAGGATCGTGGCGGCTGAAGTGCATGATCGCGAATGCGGCAAGTTGGCCGCAAGGCTGATCGAGACCGCCTGCCGCGCCGAGGGTCTCGGGGAAGACCAGCAGCCCGTTCTGCACTCCGACAACGGCGGTCCGATGCGTTCGTTCACGCTGGCGGCCAAACTTCGGGACCTGGGGATCGACCAGTCGTTCTCACGTCCGCGGGTGAGCAACGACAACCCCTTCTCGGAAGCACTGTTCCGCACACTCAAGGTCCACCCGAGCTACCCAGCGCGCTGGTTCCGGAGCCTGGAGGCCGTCATCGAGTGGGTGAGGTCATTCGTTGCCTGGTACAACGGCGAACACCGCCACAGCGGGATCAAGTACGTGACGCCCAACCAGCGGCATCACGGCCATGCCGACGCGATCTGTGAGGTACGACGGCGCACCTATGAGAAGGCCTATCGGCTGCATCCAGCACGATGGAGTCGCCACCAGCGCTGCTGGAAGCAACCCGAAGTCGTGTGGATCAATCATCCACGCCCTGTCGATCTTCTTGCCGCCTGAGAGAGGCAGAAACCAGGCCCCCGTGGTCGTCCGATCCCGCCCCCGCAGGGCGGGATCGGTAACGGCCGCGATCAGGGGCCGTCGCCCCAACCATCAACCAGGATCAGCCAATGTTGCGAACAAAGTTGGAGCCACGGGCTCCATGAGCAGCCGACATCAGTAAACTGCGTTCAGGTGCTCAGCTCAAGCACCGCGAGCGGACAACAACGCTGATAGGCACCGTCTCCCGCTGGTCCTGGGCGCGGAGCTTCTCGAGCTCCTTCTGCTCTTTCAAGGT
>NZ_JAIFKJ010000017.1 GCF_019695415.1 Thiohalocapsa sp. | reverse complement strand
TATCGTGGGGGTGTAGTGGCAGAGGTGGAAAAGTGACAGGGTGGGGGCTGGTGGGGCTTCCGTCGGGCCGCGGACCTGGCTCACCCCGTGATCGGCGCTCCATCCGAGGCGGGAGGCGCTGTGACGTGGGCGTTGACCGAGCTCTACCGCCGCAAGCGGAACGGTCGAGTGCGGCCGCGGCTCTTCATCGTCATCGACGAGGTGCGCGAACTGCTCGATTTGGGCGGCGAGCCGGTGGCCGAGGCGATTCGGCGCATCGCGGCGCTGGGGCGCGAGATGGGGATTCACATTGTGCTGGCCACTCAGCATGCCCTCGTCGATGCGCTGGGGGGCAGCGTGGCCAAGGCCAACCTGCCCTTGCGCCTGACGGGCCGCGTGGCCGACTCCAACGCGGCCTACGTGGCGACCGGAGTCAAGAGTAGCGGGGCGGAGGCGCTGCAGGGGAACGGCGATTTTCTCTTGACCCTGGCCGGGGAGACGCATCGCTTGCAAATCGCCAAGCTGGGCAACCGGGAGCTGGGCCGCCTCGAGCGAACGGAGCACACGCCGATGTTGGATTTTGGTGATTACGATCCGGATCGTGTGCTGGACGTAGCTGAGGATGTGGATGGCGACGACAGCGGCGAGCCGGGCCGACCGCCGGACCCGCTGGACCCTGAGCACGTGGCTATAGCTTTAGCGTCTGGTCGGGGCATAACTTGGCTGCGAGAAGAGCTGGGCATTGGGCAAGCCAAGGCGACCAGGGTGAGAGGGTTTGCACTTGCAATCAGTGAGAAACTGCAAGACCTGAAGTATGGACTGTACCCTGTATCCGATATACCCGAAAATGGTACAGAGTAGCTGAAAAAGGACAATATAGGGTACATCCGCAATTTCGGGTATAGGGTACGAGGAGGCAGGATGGAAAACAAGACGTTTTTCAGGGTAGTTTTTGCGCTGGTCGTGATCGTGACTATGGGCGTGGTGGCGCACAGCGTCACGAAGCGCTTGTCGGACCAGGCGTTGTATCTAGCGCTGGGCGGCGGCGGTGTGCTGGCGATTGTCGTTTCCATCGGCACGCTCTTCATCGTCAAGGACGCGGTGCAGGCCTACATCACGCGGCGCTTGCTCGCGGACGACGATTACCGCGATCTGAAGCAACTGGCGATGGTGTCGCGCTTGATGGGCAAAAGCGGCAATGTCAACCTCAAGCTGCCCCAACGGGAGCAGGCGCCGTGGGCCGTGCTGCCCCAGAGCGGCGAGAACGGCCCAGGCCAGAGGCCCGCCTTCGATGGAGAATTCAGGGACACAACGGGAGTGGAGCTAGAATGAACGAGAAAATTATACTCGTCATCGCAATTGTAGCGTTGCTGGCTTCGGCTTGCACGCCGGAGGCGGAGCGGATCGAGGCCGAGGCCGAGCTGGTCGAGGCGGAGACTGAGCAGATCGAGACCGAGACGGCGCAGGAGACGCAGCGGGCGCTGATGGCGCGGCTGGACGAGCTGATCGAGAGTCTGCGGGAGACGTTGCGGGAGGAGCGCAGCCGCTCGCGCCAGCTTGAGGACAAATACCACGAGCTGGCCCTGGAAGCGGTGAAGGATGATCGCCGACCGATCTGGCCTTGGGTGCTCGTATCCGTCATTTCCCTGTTATGCACGGGTGCTGTGACGTTTATGGCACTGCGCAAGCCGGATTATGCGCGAATCGTGGTGATCGAATCGGGCGGGGCGGGCTGGCTGCCGGAGCCGTCGGTGGATGTGATTGATCTGGCGACGGTGCAGCGCCGGGAGATTGTAGTGGAGTGAGGGTGAGGGTTGACGCAACAATCTGTGAAAATCAGTGCAATCTGTGGTTAACTTTTGGTTCCGGATCTGTCCAGGACTGACCGCATTTTGGGTTGTTGATTCTCGATGGTAGCGAAAGAGTACCCCGGATAGTGGAAATACACGATCTTGCTCCTTTTAGC
>NZ_JAIFKJ010000309.1 GCF_019695415.1 Thiohalocapsa sp. | reverse complement strand
CTAAAGAGGTCCCCCACGCGCCGGTTCGCGAGACGTTCAGGGGCCTCGCCAGCGAGAGTCGCACACGCGCCCAGCGCGGCTGAGTCGAGCGCCTGGAGCCGGCCGCCGCCGAGCGCCAGGCGGCCGTGCTGCGGCTGATCAATACCTACCGCTACCTCGTCCACCAGATCGCGGACCTCGACCCGCTCAAGCTGCGTCCGACGCCGAAGGTCGCGGACCTCGACCCGGCCTACCACAACCTCGACGACAGCGACTTGGAGCAGGTGTTCCACACCGGCTCCCTGTACGCGCCGGACCGGATGCCGCTCAAAGACATCCTGGCCCTGCTGCAGCGCATTTACTGCGGGTCGGTCGGCTCCGAGTACATGCACATCACCACCACCCAGGAGAAGCGCTGGATACAGAAGCGCCTGGAGGGCTACCAGGCCCGGCCTGAGCTGGAGCCGGCGGACCGACGCTGGCTCTTGACCCTGCTCACCGCCGCTGAGGGCCTGGAGAAGTATCTGCACACCAAGTACGTCGGCCAGAAGCGCTTCTCGCTGGAGGGGGGCGAGGCGCTGATCCCGATGCTGGACGAGCTGATCCAGCGTGCCGGGCGCAAGGGCTGCCGCGAGCTGGTCATCGGCATGGCCCACCGCGGGCGGCTAAATGTGCTGGTGAACATCCTCGGCAAGCCGCCGCAGGAGATCTTCGCCGAGTTCGAGGGCAAGGTGCCGCTCAACCCGCGCCAGCTCGCAGGCGACGTCAAATACCACATGGGCTTTGCGAGCGACGTCGAGACTCCCGGCGGCATCGTCCATCTGGCGCTCGGCTTCAATCCGTCGCACCTGGAAATCATCGATCCGGTCATCGAGGGCTCGGTGCGCGCCCGCCAGCGCCGCCGCGGCGACCGCACCGGCGAGCAGGTGCTGCCGGTGCTGATTCACGGCGATGCCGCCTTCGCCGGCCAGGGCGTGGTGGCAGAGACCCTGCAGCTCAGCCAGACGCGCAGCTACGGCACCGGCGGCACGGTGCACATCGTCATCAACAATCAGATCGGCTTCACGACCAGTAATCCGCTGGACACCCGCAGTACGCTGTACTGCACCGACGTGGCCAAGATGGTGCAGGCGCCGGTGTTCCATGTGAACGGCGACGATCCGGAGGCGGTCATCTTCGTCACCCGCATGGCGCTCGACTATCGCAACCAGTTCCGCAAGGACGTGGTCATCGACCTGGTGTGCTACCGCCGCCTCGGCCACAACGAGGCGGACGAACCGGCGGTGACGCAGCCTATGATGTACAAGAAGATCCGCGAGCGGCCCACGGCACGCGCCATCTATGCCGACCGGCTCATTGATGACGGCGAGCTCACCCGCGATGACGCCGTGAATATGATCGAAGAGTACCGCGGCGCCATCGAGCACGGCGTCGTCGTGGCCCGCCCGGTCCTCTGCGGGCTGGAGAAGAGCTACCGCGCGGACTGGCACGGTTACCACGGTGACGACTGGCGCGCACCTGCGGACACCACCGTCCCGCGCGAGCACCTGGCAGACCTCGCCGAGCGCATGCTGCGGGTACCGGAGGATTTCCAGCTGCACCCGCGTGTCGCCAAGATCTGGGCGGAGCGGCGCAAGATGGCCCAGGGGGACCAACTGGGCAACTGGGGCTTTGCCGAGAACCTGGCCTACGCGACCCTGTTGGATGCGGGCTATCCTGTGCGCCTGTCCGGCCAGGATGCCGCCCGCGGCACCTTCTTCCATCGCCACGCCAAGGTCCACTGCCAGGACACCGGCCGCGAGTACACGCCGCTTCAGCACCTGCGCGGCGATGCGGAAGCCCCGCAAGGCGACTTCGTCGCCATCGATTCCATCCTGTCGGAGGCGGCGGTGCTGGGCTACGAGTACGGCTTCGCCACCGCCGAGCCCAATGCGCTCACCATCTGGGAGGCGCAGTTCGGCGACTTCGCCAACGGCGCGCAGGTGGTCATCGACCAGTTCATCACCTCCGCCGGCACCAAGTGGGGCCTGGACTGCGGGCTCACGATGCTGCTGCCCCACGGCCTGGAAGGCCAGGGCGCAGAGCATTCCTCTGCGCGGCTGGAGCGCTTCCTGCAGCTTTGCGCCGAGCACAACATCCAGGTCTGCGTGCCCACCACACCGGCGCAGATGTTCCACCTTTTGCGCCGGCAGATGCTGCGGGACTTCCGCCGCCCGCTGGTGGTAATGACGCCGAAAAGCCTGCTGCGTCACAGACTTGCGGTGTCGTCGCTGGAGGAGCTCGCGGACGGCCACTTCCAGGTGCTCATCCCAGACACCGACCCCATCGACCCTGCCGATGTCGAGCGCTTGGTGTTCTGCGCAGGCAAGGTCTACTACGACCTCATCGAGGCGCGCCATGCCCGCGGCCTCACCAATGTCGCCATTATCCGCATCGAGCAGCTCTACCCTTTCCCGAAGGATGCCTTCCTCGAAGCCATTGACCGTTATCAGGACACGCAAGAGATCATCTGGTGCCAGGAGGAGCCGCAGAACCAAGGCGCCTGGGACCAGATCAAGCACCGCTTCCATCACCTCATCGAGCAGGGCAAGCAGCCGTACTACGTCGGCCGGGCAGCCTCGGCGGCACCCGCGGTGGGCCATCGCTCGGTGCATGTGGCCCAGCAGGAACAACTGGTGGACGAGGCCCTCACCGGGCGTATCAACCCCAAGATGAACCGCCGTATCCCACCGCAGCAGTCTATCGACGAGTCGGCGGCGGAAGATTGATGCATCGGCGGTCACCGCCAATAGGTTGGCCCTGAGCGAAAGCCAAAGCTCGAGAACAGACTCACGCCAACCCGATCGAGCCCGAACTCCACCCACCGAATCCCAAGGGAACTCCAAGCAATGAGCACCGAAGTGCGCGTCCCCGCGTTACCCGAGTCCGTCGCCGATGCGACGGTGCTGACCTGGTACAAGCAGCCCGGCGATACCGTGAAGCAGGACGAGAACCTGGTGGACCTCGAGACCGACAAGGTGGTGTTGGAGGTCCCGGCACCGGCAGCGGGCCGGCTGGCCGAGCACAAGGTCAAAGAAGGCGATGTGGTGGAGGCCGATGCGTTGCTCGCCGTCATCGAGGCCGGCGCCGCGGCGGGCGCGACCAGCGACCAGGCGGCAGCAGCCGCCGAGCCGGACGCTGCGGCAGACACATCTGCGCAGCCAACCCCGTCACCCGCGGCAACAACGGCAGAGCCGGCATCAGCTGCCGAAACCCAGGCGGACAAGTCGTCCCCACAGCTCGCCCCGGCCGCCCGTCGGCTGGTCAAGGAGCTTGGCCTGGACCCCAGCGACATCCCAGGCAGCGGCCGGGACGGGCGCATCCACAAATCGGACGTCATCGCGTGGCTGGACCAGCAGGAGGCCGCCGCGCCGGAGCGAGACCTGGAAGCCGGCCGGCCCATCCCGTCATCCGCTCCGGAAGCCGTGGACGACAGCACGCAGCCCCTAGAGCTGGACCCTTCCCTGCCCGGCCTCTCCGGCGACGCCGGCCGCCCGGAGCAACGGGTGCCCATGACACGGCTGCGGGCACGCATTGCCGAGCGCCTAGTGGACGCACAGCAGAACAGCGCGATGCTGACCACCTTCAACGAGGTGGACATGAGCGCCGTCATGGCCCTTCGCGGTCAGTACAAAGAACGCTTCGAGGCCACCCACGGCGTGCGCCTGGGCTTCATGTCCTTCTTCGTCAAGGCGAGCGTCGAGGCCCTACAGCGCTTTCCGGTGGTGAACGCCTCTGTGGATGAGGGCGACATCATCTATCACGGCTACTACGACATCGGCATCGCCGTCAGCTCACCGCGCGGGCTCGTGGTGCCCATTTTGCGCAACTGCGACCAGCTTTCCATGGCCGACATCGAGCGCGGCATCGGCGACTTCGGCACCAAGGCCAAAGACGGCACGCTCAGCTTCGAGGAGCTCACAGGCGGCACCTTCTCCATCACCAATGGCGGCGTCTTCGGCTCCCTCCTGTCCACGCCCATCCTGAACCCGCCGCAGAGCGCCATCCTCGGCATGCACAAGATCCAGGAGCGCCCGATCGCCGCGAACGGCCAGGTGGTCATCCGGCCCATGATGTACCTCGCCTTGAGCTACGACCACCGCATCATCGACGGCCGGGAGGCGGTGCAGTTTCTGGTCGCCATCAAAGACACGCTGGAGGACCCGGCGCGGTTGTTGCTGCGGATTTGATGGCGCGCAGGCACAGCAGCTTCGACAGGGACCGCTTCCGCGATGAGTCTCATGGCCCCGCGCTACAGGGTTGATACCGCTGTCCCGGTGCACCTCGTGACCAGTGACCCAGAGGATCTCTACACGCTTGTTCGGCCACCGTGAGCGCCAAACCCCTCCACTACTTCGCCTACGGCTCCAACCTGCTCACGTCGCGGCTCAAGGCACGCACGCCCTCGGCGCGGCCCGTCGGTATTGCGACCCTGCCCGGCTGGCAGCTGCGCTTTCACAAGGTGGGCAGCGACGGCT
The DNA here is from genome assembly GCF_019695415.1 of Thiohalocapsa sp. Classification (GTDB taxonomy): domain Bacteria; phylum Pseudomonadota; class Gammaproteobacteria; order Chromatiales; family Chromatiaceae; genus Thiohalocapsa. The sequence continues at coordinate 9,364 of NZ_JAIFKJ010000309.1, read as the reverse complement.
CCGGCAAGGGCGACATCGTCCCGGCGGCGGATGCTGTCGTGACCGGTGTGATCTATCGGCTGCGTGCGCGGGAGCTCTGGCGGCTGGACCTCGCCGAGGGTGCCGGTTACCGGCGCCGGCGTATCGCCGTGTGCATCGGGGAGCGCTGGCACCGGTGCGAAACCTATGTCGCGACGCACACCGACCCGGAGCTGCTGCCGTACGACTGGTACCGCGCGCTCATCCTCGCGGGCCTGTTGGAGCATGACGTTCGGGGTCCCATGCTGGATCAGGTGCTTGGGACGCCGTCGCTTCCCGATCCACGGCGCTTCAGGTCTGCTCGACTCCGGGCTTTGCGGGCGCTGCAGCGGTTCAGCAGCCAATACCCAACGCTCGCCGAAACCCTGCTGGACTGACCTGGATGGATCATTCCGGACTCATCGCCGCGCTGCTGGTTCTGGCGCACTTTCTCGTACAGCTGTCATTGTTGGCCCGAGTACTGCTGCGCCCGCACCGCGAGCCCGCCTCACGCATCGCGTGGGTGGTGGTGGTCATTGCGGTGCCTGTGATCGGCATCATCGCCTATGTGCTGTTCGGCGAGGTCAGCATCGGCCACCGCCGCGCCGAGCGGCTGCGCCACGCGCAGGCGCAGCTACCGGCGCTGCGGTTAGACCCCGACACAGCCCCGACGCCGCTGCGGCCCGTGATTCCGGAAAGGCACCGGCATCTTTTCCGCATCGGGGAGTCCATCAGCGGCTTCACGCCCATCGGCGGGAACCATGCCACCCTCATGGCGGACTCCAACGCGACCATCGATGCGCTGGTGGCGGACATCGACGCGGCCCAGGACCATGTCCACGTGCTGTTCTACATCTGGCTGCCGGATAACAACGGCATCCGCGTGGCGGAGGCGCTGATCCAGGCCGCCGAGCGCGGCGTCACCTGCCGGGCGATGGCCGACGATCTGGGCTCGCGGGCCATGATCCGCTCCATGCACTGGCAGCGCATGGCCGCCGCCGGCGTGCATCTGGCCCGGGCGCTGCCCATCGGCAATCCGCTGGTCCGCGCCCTTACCGGGCGCATCGATCTGCGCAATCACCGCAAGATCGTCGTCATCGACGACTGGATCACCTATTGCGGCAGCCAGAACTGCGCTGACCCGGAGTTCCGGATCAAGGCCAGATTCGCGCCCTGGGTGGACGCCATGATGCGCTTCGAGGGGCCCATCGCCCGGCAGAACCAGCATCTGTTCGCCGGCGACTGGCTGCCGCACGTGGACGATGGCATCGACGCCTTGCTACGCCGCCCGCTCACTCCGCCGAACCCGCCTCCACGCGACCGTATAGAGCCGCGCCCGGGCGCAACGCCACGCCCCGGCCTGCCAGCGCAGGTGGTCGGGACTGGCCCCACGGTGCGCTGGTCGGCCATGCCGCAGATGTTCGAAGAGCTCATCTACAGCGCCCGCCGCGAGCTCGTCATCACGACGCCCTACTATGTGCCGAACGAGTCCATGCAAGCGGCGCTGTGCGCGAGCGCCCGCCGCGGCGTGGCCACGACCGTCGTCTTCCCGGCTCGTAACGACAGCTGGGTGGTGGCCGCCGCCAGCCGCAGCTACTACGCGGAGCTCCTCGAGGCGGGCGTGACCATTTTTGAGTACCCGGACGGTCTGCTGCACACCAAGTCTCTGACGCTGGACGGCGAGGTGACCCTGATCGGCTCCGCCAACATGGACCGTCGAAGCTTCGAGCTGAACTACGAGAACAACATCCTGTTCTACGACCCGCGGCTCACCGCGGTTATGCGGGAGCGCCAGGGCAGTTACATCAGCGCATCCCGAACGGTGACCTCCGACGAGGTGGCGGCCTGGAGCCGGCGGCGACGGCTATGGAACAACGTCGTGGCCATGCTTGGACCGGTGCTCTAAACCGAGCCGCAGGGATACGCCCCGGGCATCGGGAACGCGCACCAAAGCACGTGGGCACGTCCGGCCTGCGCACGTCAGCGCCGGGTCCGCGGCGTCGCGGTCGTTTGGCCATGGTGCACCCGGCCGCTGCGTCTGGCCCCTCGATACGCGCCCCACGGGCGCCGCATCCGTAATACACTAACGAGACTCGCAAGCTGCATCCGGACCGCTATGCCTGCCTTCCCGCTTTTGGCGCCCGCCAGCCTCTTGCTGACACTTCTCATCGGCACCCTCGGGCTCGGCCTGTGCGCCAGTGCCGCAGCACAGCCCGACGACGAGAGCCCGTTTCTGTCTGCCCCGGCGGTGCCGGTACCGCCGACACAAACGAGCCGCGTGGAGCCCGAGGTGACCATCATCGAGACCGATGAGGAGGTCATCTATGAGTACCGGGTGAAGGGCCAGGTGTACATGGTCAAGATCGAGCCCGTTGTCGGCCCGCCCTACTACCTGCTGGACACCGACGGCGACGGCACGCTGGACGTGCAGGAGGACCGGCCGCCGAATCTCGCGTTGCCACAGTGGCTGCTGTTCAGCTGGTGATGGTGGTCATCCGTCGCGGGCCGCACATGCACGCAACGGTAGGAGCTGAAAGCACGGCATGGCGCACGAGCCGTTGGCAGAAGGCGGACTGAAGGCGCGGTTGCTGGACCTTGCGGCCGGGCTCGATCTGGTCAACACCTGGGTCGGCCGCGTCGTCGCGTGGCTGGCTCTGGCCATGGTGCTGGTGACATTCCTGGTGGTGGTGCTGCGCTACGGCTTCGATGCAGGCTCCATCGCCCTGCAGGAGTCCGTCACCTACATGCACGCCATGCTGTTCATGCTGGGTGCCGCTTATACGCTGCAGCTGAACGGGCATGTACGCGTGGACATCTTCTACCAGCGCTTTGGTCCCCGCGGGCGCGCCTGGGTGGACCTGCTCTGTCGCCTGTTCCGGCGCGTCCCCGGTGGTCGCTAGTTCCGTGCGTGGTCAGGGGGCGACGTGACGGGTTCCGGGGCTGTCAATGAGGGGGCGCGGGGGGCGGGCGGTCTGCCTTGTGTGTACTGGCGTAAAACGCTGCGGGTGGCCATGCCGCGGTTGTTGCTGCTCCAGGGTGTGGCCTGGCTATTGCGCAGTGGGCTCTTGCTGGCGGGCATGGATACGGCAGTACCGCCCGCAGCGCCGAGCCGGCGGCCGGCAGCGGCCGGGGACGGCACTGGAGTGCGCCCCGATGGCTGAGCTGATGCCGCTCTTGCTGTTTCTCGCCGTCGGCGCGGTACTGCTGCTCGGCTACCCGGTGGCGCTCTCGCTGGGCGGCACGGCGCTGGTGTTCGCGTACATCGGTGAGTGGCTCGAGCTGTTCGATCACGCCTTCATCGAAGCGCTGCCGAACCGGATCTACGGCGTCATGACCAACGAGACGCTCATCGCCGTGCCGCTGTTCGTGTTCATGGGCGTGATGCTGGAGCGCTCCAAGGTCGCCGAGAACCTGCTCGACACCATGGCGCTGCTGTTCGGTCCTATGCGCGGCGGGTTGGGTATCTCGGTGACCGTCGTAGGCATGCTGCTGGCCGCGAGCACCGGCATCGTCGGCGCCACCGTGGTCACCATGGGGCTTTTGTCCCTGCCCACCATGCTGCGCCGCAACTACGCCCCGAGCGTGGCCGCCGGCACTATCTGCGCCTCCGGCACCCTCGGGCAGATTATCCCGCCCTCCATCGTGCTGGTGCTGCTCGGGGACGTACTCTCGGCGGCCTATCAACAGGCGCAGCTCGACATGGGCATCTTCTCTCCAGACACGGTCTCCGTGGGCGACCTCTTCATTGGCGCCATCATCCCGGGGCTGCTGCTGGTTGGGGCCTACATCGGTTACATGGTGGGTGTGGCGGTGTTTCGCCCCGACGCCGTGCCGGCCATCCCCGCCGCCGAGCGTCCGGAGCACGACTGGCGCTTCTGGGTGCGGGTGCTCAAGGTGCTGCTGCCCCCGTTCGGGCTCATCGTGGCCGTGCTGGGCTCCATCCTCTACGGCATCGCCACGCCGACAGAGGCCGCCTCGGTGGGCGCCGTCGGCGCCCTACTGCTGGCGGCCTTCCAGCGCCAGCTCGGCCTGCGCACCCTAATCGAGGTCGTCCGCCAGACCACGGTGGTCACCAGCATGGTGTTCCTGATCTTCATCGGCGCAGCCATCTTCTCGCTGGTGTTCCGCGGCTTCGGCGGCGACGAAGTGGTGACGGACTTTCTCACCGGCCTGCCGGGCGGTGTCGTCGGCGCCGTGGCACTGGTGATGCTGGTGATGTTCCTGCTCGGGTTCATCCTCGATTTCATCGAGATCACGTTCGTCGTCGTCCCGATTGTCGGCCCGGTGCTGTTGGCCATGGGCCTGGACCCGGTCTGGCTCGGTGTGATGATCGCCATCAATCTGCAGACCTCCTTCCTGACGCCGCCCTTCGGCTTCTCGCTGTTCTATTTGCGCGGCGTGGCGCCGCCGGAGGTCACCACGCCGCAGATCTACCGCGGCGTGCTGCCCTTCATCGTGCTGCAGCTGCTGATGCTCGGAGCACTGGCGTTGTTCCCGGGCCTCGCCACCTGGCTGCCGGACGCCATCTACTCCTAGCCCCAGACAGGGCCTCCGTCGGGACTGGGCTGTCTCAGGACACAAGCAAGATGCCCAGCCCTTATGGACCTCCTGCCGACAGCTCCGGCCTCCCGTCGTGACAAGCAACGTGCGGTCGGATCCAGGTGAGTCACCCAGCAGCAGAGCTTCGTGCCGGTGCCGGCCGGGTGTGGTCGACTGGGGTCGGTGGCGGTCGAAGTGCCGCACACAAAGGAGCAGACGGACGAGCGTGCCAAGGTGGCGGAGGGCGGAGATGGGGGACGCGGATGGCAGCGCCGCTCCTCTCAGCTGAGCATGGTACGGCTCACGGGAAAGGCGTCAGGGACGGCAGTCGGCGTCGGTGCCGGTGGTGACGACGATGGGAGGGCGCATGTCCGCGGCCTGCATCAGGCCTCGAAACAACTCGGCCTGCGGCTCGCGGAACATGACGCCGATACCTGTGTTGTCGCCGTGCATGACGACGGCGGGGATCAGCCAGTCGCGCCCGAGGCTGGAGAGCTCGAGCTCAATGGGCGTGCCGGTAGGCAGCGTCAGCGATTGCACCGACAGAAACATGCCACCGATGGACACGTCCCGAGCTACTGCCCCGAGAAAGGGTCTGCGGCCGTAACGGATGTAGACGGGCAGATCGATACGGTGTCGGGCCCCGTAACGGCGTTCGTCGTTCATGACAGGTGGTCCTCGCTTGGATTTGCTGTTGTCCCGACATCTTAGGATATGTTCTTGACAACGGAATTCAGCTTTTGTGACCAAATTATTTCTGCGCAATGGGTCGCCCCCCGTCAGCGGGCGACCTCGCCACCGGGCAGCGAGCGAGCCGCATCGAGGATCGGGTCGAAAGCCGTTGACATTATGGCCGCGATGTTGCGGGCGTGATTCACGAGCCAGAGGCTGTCGTCCTCACCGTTCAGTACGACGGGTGGGTACAGCTGTGATACGCGATAGAGCTCTTTGACGGCCTCGTCGAGGGCGGCCAGCGCATCCTGCTCGAAGTCCGTCCCGTAAGCGGAGCGAATGACCGCGAGCGTGTCCGCGGACACCGCCGCAGCGCAGATGGCCGAGTAGACGCGTTGGCGGCGCTCCTTGGGCGACACCTTCTCGGCGTCATTCAGGCGCGAGTAGATCTTGTCCATCGCCCCGTTCTGGCCACCGACCTCCGTGAGCAACGCCGCCAGGTCGTCCAGTCGTACGTTGCTGACAGCGTCACCGGCGCGCAAGTCGCTGACGTAAGCATCGAAGTCCTCGAAGCCGAGCGCGTACTCGTGCTCCGAGTCTGCGCCGCCGAGCCAGGAAATGCCCCAGCGCCGCGGGTCGTAGTTGAACTTCTTGGCCGCATTCGTCAGCCGGGGGTCGTCTTGGGACGAGCCGCCGATGCGTGCAGTGCGATCGGCGAAGACCTCGAAAATCTCAGTGGTCATGTACCAGATGCCACCGGGCTCACCCTTGATGCCGGCCGCACAGGCGGCGTTGCGGTCGAAGAAGATCACCAGATCATTCGGCACCCAGTTGCCCTGATCGTTCAGCCGGCGCCGGAACTGGTAGGTGATGGCCTCGGCCAGCAGAGCGCCCTTCTCGGACCGATCAAGCTTGGCATTGGCCGGATCCTGAAACTCCTTGTTGATCTCTGGGGTATCCCAGATCCAGAACAGGATGCCGATCCAGAGCGCCGCGAGCAGAACGGGTATGCCGATGATCAAGCCCGACCACAGCACCGTCTGCTTGGTGAGCCATGCAACGGCACGCTTGATCGGGCCCGTGTGCGCTTGTGTCATGTCGTGACCTCCGGTCAAGTTCTGTGGAGATGGAGCGTATCCCGCAAGAACGAGAAAGCTGACCACAACCGTCTATGAGGTCCATTAACGGTGCTCAGAGCGGCGCGATCGCGAGACACAGCATGACACAGTTCAGAAGCAGCTTGTCCGCGCTTGACGCTCTGGTCCATCGGCTCGATACCGGCGCCTAGCCAAGACGCCCTGGCCAATTTCGTATACCGTCCCCTTATTTTATAGTGGAGAGGAGCGAGTTTCGAGGGGCGAGGTTCGAGGAAGACCAGACAGATCAGCAGGTTCTTCGCGCGACAAACCGAAAACCGGCGTGGGATGGGTATATGTCGGGCGCGGTGGCATCGCCGCGCCGAGGGTATTACTCGAAGATCCAGGCATCGGTGGCACGATCCCAGGAGACCAGCTCTGCCGGCTTGAACCAGAGCGAGACCTCACGAGCCCCGTTCTCCGGTGAGTCCGAGCCGTGGGCGAGGTTGCGACCCACGTCCATGCCATAGTCATGGCGAATGCTGCCCGGGGCGGCCTCCGACGGCTTGGTGGCACCGAGGGTCTGGCGTACGGCTCCGACGGCGTTCTTGCCCTCCCAGGCCATGGCCAGCACCGGCGCGCTGGTGATGTAGTCGATGAGGCCCGGGTAGAAGGGCTTGTCTTTGAGCTCGGCGTAGTGCTCGGCGGCAAGCTCCGGCGACACCTGCATGAACTTGGCACCAACGAGCTTCAGGCCGCGGCGCTCCAGGCGGGCGACGATCTCGCCGACGAGGCCGCGCTGGACGCCGTCGGGCTTCACCATCACGAAGGTCTGTTCCATGGGTTGCTCCTAATCAGGGATGGGCCTGTCGGGTGGACAGGCATGGAAGGCATGGGTCGCGGCGCGCCAAGTGTGCGCAAACCATTGACGCGAGCTGTCTGCGCAAACGACCGCGGGCGGCGCGGATGATAGCCGCCCTGGCGGCGGCTGTCGCGGGCAGCAATGCGGGGGCTCGGCCGGTCCGCTGGGCATGGTCGGCCGGAGAACCCTCCCGCTTGCCGAGCTCCAGCATAAGCTGACCGGATCATGTGCATCCAGAGCTGCGCCCGTCCTGGACACATCGATCTGCCAAGTCACAACGGCTACCCGGCGCTCAGGTTTCACGCAATGGCGCAACGACCGCAAAATTGGCAAGGCGAGCGCACCTCGGCAAACCCGACGCAGTGAGACCGCAGCAAGGTCCATCGCCGCCCCGGCTATACTTCGCGCGATCTCGATCTGATCCTGCAATGGGCAGTCGCCATGCAAGCGAAAGCGCCTGTGCACAGCCGCCTTTCTTGTCCGATGCCCAAGATCATCCTTGCCCCCAACGCCCTGAAGGGCAGCTGCACCGCGACGGCGGCAGCGGCGGCCATGACTCGCGGCATCGCCCGCGCTCTGCCGGATGCGGAGTGTGTGGAGCTGCCGGTGGCCGACGGCGGCGACGGTCTCGCCGAGGTGCTGACTGCCGCTCTGGACGGCGAGCACCGCAGGGTTCAGGTCACCGGCCCGCGCTTCGCACCGGTGGATGCCACCCTTGTCTGGAGCCCAAGCCGCCGGACGGCGGTCGTAGAGATGGCGCTCGCCAGCGGCCTCGCCCTGCTGGCCGAGCGCGAGCGCGATGCAACCGCCACCGCAACCCTAGGCACCGGCGAGCTGATGCGCGCGGCCCTGGATCTAGGCGCCGAGCACATCATCGTGGGCTTGGGCGGCAGCGCCACCAACGACGGTGGCATCGGCATGGCCCAGGCGCTCGGCTGGCGCTTTCTGGATACCGCAGGCCAACCGGTGAAGCCCGTCGGCGGCAGACTCGCGGACGTCGCCCGCAGCGACGGTACGGCAGGAGGTCCGCGCCTGGCGGCGGGGCGGGTCGAGGCCGTCGGCGACGTGGACAACCCGCGCACAGGGCCCCGTGGCGCCGCCGCCGTCTACGGCCCGCAGAAGGGCGCAAGCCCGGCGCAGGTAGCCGCCCTCGACGCCGGTCTCGACCACCTCGCAGCCCTGATCGAGCGCGACCTTGGGCGCAAGATCGCCGACCTGGCCGGCGCCGGCGCCGCCGGCGGCCTCGGTGCCGGACTTGTCGCCTTCGCCGAGGCTGCCCTCCGACCCGGCGCCGAGCTGGTGCTGGACGTGCTGGAGCTTGAACGGCACTTGGACGGCGCCGACCTGGTGCTCACCGCTGAGGGGCGTATCGATGCCCAAACCGCCCATGGCAAGGCCCCTGCGGCTGTCGCAGCCCGCGCCAAGGCCCATGGCATTCCCTGCATCGCCCTTGCCGGCAGCATCGGTGAGGGTGTCGGCGTACTGCATGCACTCGGCATCGCTGCCGCGTTCAGCCTTTGCCGCGGTCCAATGACCCTGGAGGAGGCTGAGCGAGACGCCGCACAGCTGCTGGCCGACGCTGTTGAGCAGGTCGTGCGCGCGTTTTTCGTCCGACGCTGAGCTGCCGGCACACCCAGGTTGCTACAACTCCCGGGCGGGATCGAGCCCACGCTCACGCACAGTGCGCAATATCGCCTTGGCGCGGCCCATGGCTTCCAACATCGGGCGCAGCCCCTGCCCGGAGCCGTCTGCGGTGGGAAACTCGAGCCATTCGCTCTCGGGCATGGCCTGAAACCCCATACTCCAATCCGGACACTGCCGCTCCGCAACATGGTCCTCGTAGACGAGGGCCACATCCCGGTGGCGTTTGTCCTGGCAGATCAGCTCGTAGAGCGCGCGCACCGCCGCCTCATCGCCCTCCAGCAGCTGGATGAATTGGTCGCCGCTGTAGAGCAGCAGGCCGGTGATGCCAAGCGCCTCGTTCTTGCGGCGCGACACGGTAAGCAGGTCCACCAGGTCCTCGCGCCGCATGTCGCCGTTGGCAGTGCTCAGGTAGCAGAGTTGGAAGATCATCGTGGGTTCTAGGCTGATGTTCGGTGTCAGGTGATCGGACACACCGACCAGGCGAAGTTATAGCGGAGAGTCGCGAGTTTCGAGGGGCGAGGTTCGAGGAAGAGAAAAGGCATCAGCAGGTTGTTCGCGCGACAAACCGAAAACC
>NZ_JAIFKJ010000013.1 GCF_019695415.1 Thiohalocapsa sp. | reverse complement strand
TTGTCGTCCTGGGTGGTGTGGTGCTACTACGTGGTGTGCGGGCCTAGGTGCTGGGGGAAGGGTTGCGCGGGGGCCTGGAACGACGGTGGGGCCCAACGCAAAGCTGGCTGGCAATTCTGTCAGGTCGTTACGCGGCGGGGCTGCTGACGGAGTCCCGACGGCGAGGAATCGATCAGGTGCGTCGAGTGCAGGCAGCGGCACAACGCCCCCGGCAGGCCCAACCGCTTGACCGTGAACGTCTCGGCCAGGCCTTCCCGCAGGCTGCCGGCGGCCGAGGGCCAGTCGCGTTCCAGCCATTGGGCGTACTGTTCGATCTTCGCCATGCCTTCCTTGGGCTCGAGCTTCCACGCCGCCGACATCGTGGCCCGCGCCTGGTCGTGCTGATCCTTGGGCAGGTGGCCCAGTACGTTGCGACGTTTGTGATTGCGGCAGCGTTGGACGGGGTTGTGGCTGCCGAACACTTCGTCGATCGCCGCTCGCAAGGCCTTGGCGCCGTCGATGACGAACAATCGACGCCGACCGCCTTCCACGCCCGCCGGCTTCACGCCACGCTCGACCAGGTCGGCCAGCAGTTCCTTGACCACTGTCGCGTTCTCCGTCGCTCCCTCACGCAGGCCCAGCACGTGCTTGTCCCCGGAAGCATCCACGCCCACCGCCGCGATCACGTGGTACTCGCCGAACCGCATGCCGTCGATGTAGATCACCAGCAGGTCCGTATCATCGAACCGCCGCTCGGCCAACGCCTTGAGCTCCCGCTCGCCCGCTTCGATCGCCTCGCGTGAGATCGCCGACTTGCTCACGCCGACCTGCTCGGCCATCTCCGGCAGAACGTGGGCGTAGCTGCGCGTGCTCACGCCCCGCAGGAGAATCTCGAGGATGCGATCGCTCAACCGCTCGCCGCCGGCACGCATCGCCTGGTAAGCCGGGATCGGCACTTCGCCACCCGGATCATCGCCCTTGGCCTTGCGACGCAGACGCGGCTTGCGGACCTTCTGTTGACGTTCGGCCAGCGTCACCCGCCCGCCCTGGCTGCCGTGCCACTGCACGTCGCGACCCGGATCGGCCTTGCCCTGCCGACGCGGGCCGGCCACCTGCTCGGCGCTGAGCTGCAGCACCGCCTCGATCGTCGCCCGACCCATCACGTCGATCACCTCGTCGACCGCACACTCGGCCTGCTCGATCAACCCCACCAGCGGCAACAGCCACTGGCCCTCCCGGCTCAACATCGTCGCCAGTTGTTCGCTGGAAAGTCTGTCCCCGGTCCCCACGATCTGGTACGCTTGGTTCATGGTGGTGGCTCCTTGAAAAACCGTTAAACAGTCCAGCCCGGATCGTACATCCGAGCTCAGGAGCCATCACCCTTTACTCAACTTCCAACTGCGGACGGGACATCATCCAGGAGGTTACGCCACCGCCAGAGTCGCGGTCACTACCGGACGTTTCGAAGCATTTGGCAACAAAACCAGGCAGATTTCAGGCGAGTTTCGGACCGCGCCTGGAGGAAACGGTTCGCCTCGTACCGTTTCTTGGTCTGCGGGTTCTTCCCGCTTGCCGGGGAAACGCAGGCCATGTGAAACAGCTTGCCGAAGCACTTGAACCCGTGACGTAACACCGAAAGGCAGCCCTCGTGTTCCGAGTCCAGCGCCCGGCACAGATCGTCGAGCAACGTCTGCTCGGCCTTGGCCTTCTGAATGCCCTCCAGGTACGCCCACTCGTCTGGCTGCGTCGCCTTGATGAACGCCAGCACGTCGGCCGGGAAGACCGCCCGGTGCGGATCGAACCCGTCACGGTCGCCTTTGACGTAGACGCCCGCCGTCGTCCGGTGGCGCTCGAGGGCGGCTTCGAAGGCGTATTCGGTGTGCTTTCCCGGCCTCCGGTCGCCCCCCCCCACCCATATCCGACCGCAAGCCCATGCACCCTCGCCACACTCTCCTTTTAGGCCACCCCGAACTG
>NZ_JAIFKJ010000622.1 GCF_019695415.1 Thiohalocapsa sp. | reverse complement strand
GGCCCACGGTGACCGAGGCGAATCTCGGGCTGGGCCGGCTGCGGGCGGATGCGTTCCTGGGCGGGCGCATGCGCCTGGATCGGGGCGCTGCGCGGCAGGCCCTGGCCGGGCTGGCTCAGCGCTTGGGTCTCGACGGCGCGAAGCAGGATGCGGCGGAGCGCGCCGCCCGCGGCATTCTGGACGTCGTCAATGAGCACATGGCGCAGGCGCTGCGCGTGATCTCGGTGCAGCGTGGTATCGACCCCGCCGCGGGCTGGCTCTGCTGCTTCGGCGGTGCCGGCGGCTTCCCCTGTGGGCCGGCGGCGGGGGCACTGCGCAGTGACCTGGCTGCCGTCCCCGAACGGGCCGGAGTGCTCTCGGCACTGGTTTGGCTGGCCGCGCCGCCCGGGCGGCTGCTGACGCGGGCCTGGCTCGGGCCGCTCGCCGCGCGCGGCGACGCCGAGGTCGGTGCCGCGCTCGGGGCATTGGCCGACACGGGGCGTGCGGCGCTGACGGCGGAGGGCCTCGACGCGGCGACGCTGACACGCGCGGACAGCCTGGACCTGCGCTACCGCGGGCAATCCTACACGCTGAACCTGCCCTGGGCCGGTGTCGCGGCGACGACGGCCGCGTTCCACGAGCTGCACGCCACGCGCTACGGTCACAACCTGGATTTGCCGGTGGAGCTCGTGAACCTACGCGTGCGGCTCACCGCGCCGCCGCGGGCACCCGCATTGCCGCGCGTCGACGGACCGACGCCCCATCCCGCCGCCGGGCCCGCAGAGGTGCGGGTCGCGGGTTTTGCGGCCCCGGTGGCGCTGCGTCGGCGTGCCTCACTGGCTGTGGGAGAGCGGCTCCGTGGACCGGCGGTGCTGCTGGATGATGTCGCCACCACCTGGCTTGCATCAGGCTGGCGGGCAGAGCGCGATGCGTTCGGCAACCTGCTGCTGCACCGCTGCTGAGGCTGCGCGGACAGTGCTGGTGCCGCCGGGCCCGGTTGGCTATAGTGCGCCCGCACATGTCTCCCCGATAACATCAAAATTGGCCGGGGCTTTCCCCATTTGCCCCCCGAGGTCTGCTTAATGACGTACCAGGGTCTGCTGGATTTCTCACCTTGGCAGGTAATCGTCGCCATACTGGCGATGACCCATCTCACCATTCTTGCCGTCACGATTTATCTGCATCGTGCCCAGGCACATCGCGCGCTGCACCTGCATCCGGCGCTCGCCCATCTATTCCGATTCTGGCTCTGGCTCACCACCGGCATGGTGACACGGCAATGGGTGGCGGTGCACCGCAAGCACCACGCCCACTGCGAGACCTCGCGTGACCCGCACAGCCCGCAGGTGTTGGGTCTGCGCACCGTATTCTGGCGAGGCTCCGAGCTGTACATGGCCGCTGCCAAGAACGCCGACGACCTGGTGCGCTACGGCCAGGGCACGCCCGACGATTGGCTCGAGCGCAACCTCTACAGCCGGTTCAGCTGGTACGGCATCGCTCTGATGTTGGTACTGGATCTGCTGCTTTTCGGTGTCTATGGCCTCGCAGCCTGGGCGGTGCAGATGCTCTGGATCCCGGTGCTTGCCGCGGGCGTGATCAACGGTGTCGGCCACTCTTGGGGCTACCGCAACTTCGAGACACCGGATGCGGCTACCAACATCCTGCCCTGGGGCGTGCTCATCGGCGGAGAAGAGCTGCACAACAACCACCATGCGTTCCCGTCCTCGGCGCGGCTCGCCATGCGCCGCTGGGAGCTTGACCTCGGCTGGCTCTACATCCGGCTGTTCAGTTGGCTGGGCCTCGCGCGAGTCAAGCGCGTAGCGCCGTGGCCGCGCTTCATCGAGGGCAAGCGCAACGTCGACTTGGATACCTTGAGGGCATTTCTCATCGGGCGGATGCACGTGGTGCGGCGCTTCAGTCTGGATGTGCTGAAGCCGGTAACGCGCGAGGCCCTCGGCAGTGAGGTGCGCAACTGCGATATCTCTCCGCGGCATGCGGCCCGCATGCTTGCGCGGACTTGGAGTCAGCTCGACGAGCACGGGCGGCGTAATCTCGAGCATCTGCTGACGCAGAGCCAGCAGCTTGCGGTGGTCTACCAGTTCCGCGAACGCCTGCAGCAGATCTGGGAGCGCAACGCGCCTTCCCAGGACGCCCTGTTGCAGCAGCTGCAGGACTGGTGCCATCAGGCCGAGGCCACCGGTATCCAGGCGTTGGAGCGGTTTTCGCGCCAGCTGCGGGGGATGGCCTTGGTGGGGGCTCCGGCGCACTGATCGGGGCGGGACGGCGCGCACCAGGCCAGGCTTGGTGCGAGTCTCGCCCGCAGCCGCGCCATGCGGCTCTGGGGATCGGCATAAAAAACCCGCGAACGCGGGTTTCTTCAGGTTGCGCTTTGCTGTCGCGCTATTTGATCTTGCCTTCTTTGTACATGACGTGCTTGCGGGCGACAGGGTCGAACTTCTTGATCTCCATCTTGCCCGGCTGATTGCGTTTGTTTTTGGTCGTTGTGTAGAAGTGACCTGTTCCCGCGCTCGAGTTGAGGCGGATCTTTTCGCGAGCTGCCTTGGCCATGTGCGTGCTACCTCGTTAAGCGCGTGATCGATGCTGGGCTGTGTGTCGGGCTGAGTGCTGGGCTGGGCGTTGGGCTGGGCCTTAGGCTGGGGCGGCGCCGGGTGGCGCCACTCACACCTTCTCGCCGCGGGCGCGTATATCACCCAGGACGGCGTCGATGCCAAGCTTGTCGATGATGCGCAAGCCCTTGGTGGATACGCGCAGCCGCACCCAGCGCTTCTCGCTCTCCACCCAAAAGCGATGGTAGTGCAGATTCGGCAGAAAGCGCCGCCGCGTCTTGTTGTGCGCGTGCGAGACATTGTTTCCGGTCACCGGGCGCTTGCCGGTCACCTGGCAGACTTTGGACATGGCCCGAGGCTCCTATGTGTGGCCCGCGTCGATGAGACGTCTACGAGAGCGCGTTGGCCTGCCGGCTGGTGCGGCAAAGCGTGATGCGGGCGGACGCGTCACTGTACAAAGCCGGTCAGTATATCCGCCAGAAGTAAGGCGTTCAAGCAGCTTTTCGGTATTCCAACGCGGACACTCGCGGGTGGTTGCGGTGCCCTTAGAGCAAGCCGCGCTCGGCGAAAGAGGTGCCGTCCCCCTCGCCGATGACGATATGGTCGAGCACACGCACATCCACCAACGCCAGGGCGTCCTGCAGGCGCTGGGTGATACGCAGGTCCGCCTGGCTCGGCTCCGCGACGCCGGACGGATGATTGTGGGCGAAAATGACGGCCGCCGCGTTCCAACGCATGGCCTCACGCACTACCTCCCGCGGATGCACGCTGGCCCCGTCGATGGTCCCGCGGAAGAGCTCGCGGTACTCGATGATGCGATGGCGGTTGTCTAGAAACAGGCAGGCGAAGACCTCGTGCGGATGTGCGCGCAGGCGGCTTTTCAGGTAGTTGCGCACGGCCTCTGGGCTCGTCAGCACGTCGCGCTCGGCGATCTCGGCCCGCAGATACCGCCGGCTGAGCTCGAGCGCCGCCTGCAACTGCACGTATTTGGCCACACCGAGTCCCTTGCCGCGGCAGAACTCCGCCTGGCTCGCCGACAACAGCCCGACGAGGCCGCCGAAATCCGCGAGCAGATCGCGGGCGAGGTCCACGGCGCTGCGACCCTTGACCCCGGTACGCAGAAAGATGGCGAGCAGCTCGGCGTCATTCAGCGCACCGGCACTGCGGTCGATAAGCTTCTCTCGCGGGCGCTCCTGCTCGGGCCAATCACTGATGGGCATGGCGGTGTCTCCCCCTAGGCGCTGCGGCAGTGCGGAGCTTACCCCAGCGCCAGCCCCGCCGTACACGTTTTGCGTCACCGGTGCGCGCAATGTCATCTTCCAGATCGAAGCGGCGCGCGTGCGCTCGCGAGCGCTTGTCGAGACTGCGCTACAATCCCGCGTTGGTTCCACGATGATTCAGGTTGCGCAGCGAGCACCGTGTCCGACGAAGGGTCGCAGAAGATCCTGCTGGGGGTCAGCGGCGGCATCGCGGCCTACAAGACGCCGGAGCTGGTCCGGCGGCTGGTGGAGCGGTGTGCCGCCGTCCAGGTGGTCATGACTGCGGCGGCGGCGTCTTTCGTCACGCCGCTCAGCCTGCAGGCCGTCTCCGGGCGGCCGGTGCGCACGGCGCTGTTGGCACCCGAGGCCGAGGCGGGTATGGACCACATCGCGCTCGCGCGTTGGGCCGACCACATCCTGCTCGCGCCGGCGACGGCGCATCTCATCGCACGTCTTGCCCATGGCTTGGCGGATGATCTGCTGACAACGCTGGTGCTGGCGACAACCGCGCCAGTGAGCATCGCACCGGCGATGAACCAACAGATGTGGCAGCATCCGGCGACGGCAGCGAACGTCCAGGTGCTGGCCCGGCGCGGCTGCCGGCTGCTCGGGCCGGCCGACGGGGAGCAGGCCTGTGGTGAGACAGGTCCGGGGCGGATGCTGGAGCCCGCGGAGATCGCAGCAGCGCTGCTCCCCGGCCCGTCCGCGCAGCCGAAGTCGGCGCTGGCGAATGTGCCAGTGCTGATCACCGCCGGGCCCACACGTGAGGCAATCGATCCGGTGCGCTATGTGGGCAACCGCAGCTCGGGCAAAATGGGCTATGCACTGGCGGCCGCCTTGGCTCGCGCCGGTGCGCGGGTGACGCTGGTCTCAGGCCCCTCTGCGCTGCCTTGTCCTGTGAGCGTCACCCGTGTGCGTGCGGAATCCGCCGCGGATATGCACGCCGCCGTGATGGACCGCATTGCGGACTGCGCGATCTTCGTCGCCGCCGCCGCCGTGGCGGACTACCGCCCGGCAGACCCGATGCCGACGAAGCTCAAAAAGGACGCCGACAGCCTGACCCTCAAGCTCGTGCGCAACCCGGACATTCTCACCGCCGTCGCTGCCCTTCCCGATAAGCCTTTCACGGTTGGATTCGCCGCCGAGACAGACGCCGTGGAAGCGATGGCGCGTGCCAAGCTCGAGCGTAAGGGGCTCGATATGATCGCAGCCAACGAGGTTGGCGGCGCCGTCGGCGGCTTTGAGGCTGACGACAACGCCCTGCTGGTCCTCTGGCCGGGAGGGCGCCGTGCGCTCCCCCTGCAGCCGAAACCCGCGTTGGCGACGGCCCTGACGCAACTGATTGCGGAACGTTATGCGGCATCGGCTTCAGGTTAAGGTGTTGGATCCGCGGCTCGGGCGGGACTTTCCACTCCCGACCTATGCCACCGAAGGTGCCGCGGGCATGGACCTGCGTGCACTGCCGCCGGCGCCGGTGGAGCTGGCGCCGGGCGACGCCGAGCTGCTCCCGACGGGCATGGCCGTGCACATCGCCGAGCCCGGGCTCGCGGCCATGATCCTGCCCCGCTCCGGGCTCGGCCACCGCCACGGCATCGTGCTGGGCAATCTGGTGGGTCTCATCGACGCTGACTACCAAGGCGAGCTTCTGGTCTCCTGCTGGAACCGCGGGCGCGACGCTTTCCGCATCGAGGTGGGCGAGCGCATCGCGCAACTGGTGCTGGTGCCGGTGGTGCATGCCGAGCTGGAGCTGGTGGACGACTTTGCCGCCAGCGCTCGCGGCACGGGCGGCTTCGGCCACAGCGGGCGGATTTGACCATGCGCCCGAGCCTGCCCCCCGCTGCTGGCGGCGATCGGGCCAGTTTGTCGGAGCCCGCTGAGGACGCTGCAGCCGCCGGTGGGGACCTGGGCCAGGCGACAGGGCCAGCCCACATTTTCCGCGCTTATGACCTCCGGGGGCCGACCGGCAGGGGGAGCGACACGCCGACGATGCGCCTACTGGGACGGGCCGAGGGGAGCAGAACGCGGGACAAGGGGAGCGGAGG
>NZ_JAIFKJ010000510.1 GCF_019695415.1 Thiohalocapsa sp. | reverse complement strand
TCCTTAGTGCAGCCGCAGGGACTGCCTCGCAAGGGCTTCGATGACGGGGGTCACGGCGGCGATCTGCTCGGCGTCGTCCGATACATCGGCGAAACGACGTAGGTCCGCCAGCGCCCCGGGTGCATGACCCAGCTTGTGCAGCAGCGTGCCGCGCTGCTGGAGTGCATCCGGCAGATCCGGCATCAGGTGCAACATCGCCGTGAGTGCTTCCAGCTGATTACTGTCATCTTGCCGTTGGCTGTAGATACCCGCCAGATTGCGCAGCATGCGCACCAGGATCTCCCGCCGCGCGGCCGGGCGCAACAAAGACGGATAGGCGCGGATGCTCACGGCCCCCTCGCCGTAGACGTCGGCGAGTCGGCGGTCCAGCTCCGACTCCGGCAGCGCGATGCCGCCGGCGTAGACATCGAGCATCAAGGCGCTGTTGCCGCGGCCGACCCGCACCAGAAAATGCGCCGGAAAGCTCACGCCATAGGCCGGTAACCCGAGACGCCAGGCCAACTCGCAGTACAGCACCGACAGCGAGATGGGAATGCCGCGGCGTCGAGCCAGCACTTGATCCAGGAAGCTGTTGCGTGGGTCGTAGAAGTCGTCCCGCTCGCCAGCGAAGCCCAGCTCGTCGAATAACAAATCGTTCAACGCCTGCACTTGGCGCATCAGATCGGCACCCGTCGGCAAGCGGCTGCGCGCCGCCGCTGCGAGCAAGTCCAACTCGCCGATGGCCGCCGCGGTATCGACCTGACTCTGGAAGAGCTTGCTGACGGCCAGTGCCCCGCGGGCCAAATCGATGGTGTCGTCCGGACAGCGTCCGAGGGCGGCGAAGGTCTGCTGTGCGTCGTCCATTGGCCTTACCGTTGCTGTCTGTGATGTTGCAGGCTCAAGCATCGGGCGGATGCCGTGCAGCGGTCGCGGTGCGCACCACGCCCGATGCTGCGTTCATCCTATAATGTTGGGCGTTGCGCGCTGAACAAAGCCGAATCATGCCTTCCAACCCGGTGAATGGGGCGCTGTACATGCTGGGTGGCATCCGGCTGCTGATGCGCCCCGGACTCAAACGCTATGTATTGATCCCGCTACTGGTGAACATCCTCGTGTTCGGCGGCGGGATCTGGCTCGGGGCGGCGGGCTTCGAGCACCTCATGAACCGGATGCAAGCCAACATCCCAAGCTGGCTCGCCTGGGTGGAATGGCTGCTGTGGCCGCTGTTCTCGGTGGCCGTGCTCGTCATCGTGTTCTACAGCTTCACGCTGGTGGCCAATCTGATCGCGGCCCCCTTCAATGGGGTGCTTGCGGAAAAGGTGGAGCGCCTGATCACGGGCCAGTCGGTGGGCGATGACATGGGCTGGGCGACGCTGCTGCGGGAACTGCCGGCAACCCTGGGGGACGAGGTGCGCAAGCTCCTATATGCCGTGATCTGGAGCCTGCCGTTTTTGATACTGGCGTTCGTGGTGCCCGTGATCGGACCGCTGCTGTGGTTTCTGTTCAGCGCCTGGATGCTGACCCTGGAGTATGCGGATTTCCCCATGGGCAACCACGGCCTCAAGTTCCGGCAGATGCGCTCGACCTTGCGCCGCCGACGTCTTCTGAGCTTCGGCTTCGGCGCCACTACCGCCGCCCTCACGGCCATCCCGGTGGTGAACTTCATCGTCATGCCGGCTGCTGTCGCCGGCGCCACGCTGATGTGGGTGCGCGAGCTGCAGCCCGGCAGCGACGATGGCTGATCGTCCCGCATTTGGCCGGACATGCCCCGAGCTGACGCTCGAGCCGGCGTTTCCCCGGTTCGAGCAGCGGGGAACTGGCGCGCGCGAGGTGCATTTCCCACCAGCCAGTCACGGGGGCTTTGACACAACGGTGGTTTGCTGGTGAAATCGCGATCAGGCAGGGTTTTATGCTGAGGTTTATAAATGGCCAAGTTCATCAGTCTCGCGGGCGCCCTCGGCGCCCTACTGGGCGCCG
>NZ_JAIFKJ010000094.1 GCF_019695415.1 Thiohalocapsa sp. | reverse complement strand
GCTTAGGGGCTGTCCGCAATTAACTTGAACAATTCGGGGCGATCGAGTAGTTCCACTCACCATAGAAGGCGTCGCGCGTGAGGTTGAGTTTGCGTAGTTCCTCGTCGCTGACTTTGACGCGCTTGGGGTACTGCGCGGTATCGAGCTCCGCCTAGATGCTCAAGCCGGTCGCGGTACGCGTGTTGCCGATGAGATTGACCACTACTTCGTGGCTGACCAAAGGCTGGCCGCGCCAGTTAAGGCTGATGAACGAGAACATGCGGTGCTCGATCTTGTTCCACTTGCTGGCGCCGGGCGGAAAATGGCACACCCGCACCGTCAGGTCGGTCTCGTTGGCGAGCGCCTGCAAAGCGACTTTCCACAGGCGGATCCGGTAGCCGTTGCTGCCACCGCCATCGGCCGTGATCAGCAGGTCGGTGGCTTGCGGATAGGACGCGGAGCCCATTTTTGTCCACCATCGGCGAATGCTCTCGACGGCGAACTCGGCGGTGTCATGATCCGTGCCGACACTGACCCAGCCGACGTTGGCGGTTTGATCATACACGCCGTAGGGGTTGACCTTGCCCAACTCGCGATCCATGAAATCGTGCGTGCGCACCTCCTCCGGGCGACCCCTCGGCCGCCATTCGCGCCCGCCGTTCTTGAAGTCCCCGACCAGCTCTTTCTTCTTCGTGTCCACCGAGATGACCGGCTGGGCACGCTGTTGGTACGCGGCGACCTGCGCGTTGATGTGCCTGCACTGTGCGTCGCGATCTTCGTGCGCGCTGCCTTCGCGGGTCTTGCGGTTGCCTTGCAGGCTGTAGCCCAGTGCCGCGAGCAGCTCACTGACCGTCTGCCGACCCACGGGGTGCCCGGCACGGTGCAGCGCCTCGGATAACTGCCGGGTGCTCCTGCAAGTCCAACGCAACGCCGACTGCGGGTCGCCGCGGGTGCTCGGCTCGACCAGCCGCTCAAGGCTCTCCAGCAACTCAGGGTCTTTCGCTGTGAGCGCCTTGCGACCGCCACCTTCGGCCCGTATCCGATCACGCCGCAAGCCTGCACCGGCAGGGCACTCGGAAAGCTCGCTCAAACCCTGGTAAATCGTTGTTCGCGACAGACCGGTTGCTTTGGCCACCGTGGAAATGCCGCCGCGACCGAGTTGCTGCGCTTCGACCGCTGCCGCTGTCGATGGCGGACCAATCACGCCGGGCAAGGCTTGGCGTGCCTGCTGCGTTCCTTTACTCCACCCAGCCGGCTCCGCCGTCGCAGGCACGAAGGCGTCGACGCCGGTGCTGGCGAACGCGATGCCGGACGCAACTTCTCAGCCGTCACTCCGCGCCCAAGGCTCCAGCGCCACACCCACCTCTACCTGCAACTTGGCGACCCGGGTATTGCCGAGCATCAGATCACAGTGCTCTATCCGTCGCAGCAGTTCGGCGAGGGCCTCTCGGGCACTGCCGTCGTAGCTGAACCTCAGCAGCGTAATGCCGGCGGCGTCGGTCAGGTGGTAGGTGGGCATGGTCGTGGTCCTCTCGTCTGGTCGCACAACCATAGCCGCGCAGGGGCTGCGATTGCGAATCGGGCCACCCGAGGAGACCGCAGCGGCCCGAAGAAACGTGGGATCAGCTTTGAGCACCCTTAGCGGGCGAGCGCTCGCTGCCGGTGGACTCCCGAGCGCCGCAAGACCGCTTACTGAACCGTTGCTGATGTTCCCCGCCGCAGGTCTAACGACCGCTTTCGACCCCATGCGAACGTTGCACGGCTGTGGGTGTGCTGGCGCCCTGTCTCTCAAACCGGTTAGCCGCGCTCCCCGTCACTGCAAGTAGAGGGCCACATACTTGATTGGCGACTCATTACACAACAAAGAGTTCGCTCCCATCGAAAAGCGCGCAAGCCATCAGCGCAGCGCTAAACAACACTCTGCAAACCAAATGCTAGCAGGCGGACACCTTCTAGAGGACAAGCCCGCTATACCCC
>NZ_JAIFKJ010000317.1 GCF_019695415.1 Thiohalocapsa sp. | reverse complement strand
TTGGGCGCCGCATAGACTCCGATTGGTCAATGGTTAGTTTGTGTTTGCGGTGCGAGGGTTCCCGGACCCTTGGGTTACTGCGAAACGGCCTTGCGCGCCATGTCGCTGGCCTCTTCGATGAATTGCCGGCCCTGCTTCAGCATGGCCTGCTTGACTGCCTCCGCCAGCGCTGGGCGGCTCAGTGTCTCGCCAGCGATGATGACTCGTTCTGGCGAGGTGGCATAGGCGTTGAGCGGGTTCGCCAGCTGATCCGCAGTGTCCTCCACCGCGTTGTGGGCGTAGAAGCAGGTGGCGCGGCCGGGCCTGTCGCCGACCTGATAGGCGAGCCTTACCTCGGCCCCCTGATAGCCGCTTGTGCGGACGTCCGCCGCCTCGAACACTGGGCTTCCGCCCGTGCTTACAGCGACGATGTCCTTGCAGAGCGTCACGCGCACATCCTCGCCGGCGCCGGAGCAGCCTATGGCCATCAGCGCGGCCATAAGCGCCGCTACCGCGGCTGCGGCAGCGAGGGTGGACTGGCTGTGGACGACAGGGATCTGGTCTTTCCTGGTCATGGGCAGGGCTCTCCAGCGGTGGTGCGTGATCCGCGCAGTATCGCATGGCCGGCACCGGCAACCGTGCCCGCTCAAGCGCCTCTCCGGGCAGCCTCGCCTGAGTACCCGGATCAGCGAAGGCGCGCGGTGCGGCGCTGTTATGGGAGAATCTGCCGATCACTGAACAGAACCACAGCGGAGAGGAGCCACCATGAGCGAGCCGTCTTCGGCCATGGGCACGCGGGCAGAGACACTTGCGGCTGTGCAGGAGACTGCGGCTTTGCCCGTCAAGGACATCGTCGCGCTGGACGATGCGCCGCCGGCGGAGCAGCAGGAGATCAAGGGCCTGTTGGCGGAGCTGGACCTGACGGACTCGAGCTCCATCATGCACTTTGGCGCCAAGGCCCAACAGCAGCTGACCGAGGTCTCCGATCAGATGCTGGAGGGCGTACGCAGCAAGGACACCGGAGCCGCTGGCGCCACGCTGAGCCAGATGGTGGGCACGCTGCGGGGTTTCGACGTCGAGGCACTGGACCCGAATGCAAAGAAGGGCTTCTTTGCCCGCATCTTCGGCGCCGGCAAGCCCATCCTGAAGTTCCTCCAGGAATACGAGGAGGTGCGTGACCACATCGAGCGCATCACCATCGATCTCGAGCGGCACAAGACCCGCTTGCTCACCGATGTCACCAGCCTGGACCGGCTCTACGACGCCAACCTCAACTACTTCCGCGAGCTGGAGCACTATATTGCCGCCGGCGATGCCAAGCTGAAGGAGCTGGACGAGGAGACCATCCCAAAGTTGGCCGGTGACGTGGAGCAGGCTGACGACATGGTGCAGGCGCAGAACCTGCGCGACCTGCGCGGCGCCCGCGATGACCTCGAGCGGCGCGTGCACGACTTGCGCCTGACCCGCCAAGTGGCCATGCAGGCACTGCCGAGCATCCGGCTGGTGCAGGAGAACGACAAGGGACTCATCAACAAAATCAACTCGACGCTGGTGAATACCGTGCCTCTGTGGCGCCAGCAATTGGCCCAGGCCATCACCATCTACCGCTCCGGGCGCGCCGCTGAGACCGTCAAGGCCGCCACCGACCTGACCAACGAGCTGCTGCGAGCCAACGCCGAGAATCTGAAGACGGCCAATGCCGAGGCGCGTAGGCAGATCGAGCGTGGAGTATTCGACATCGAGACCGTCAAAAAGGCGAATCAGGCCCTCATCGAGACCATTGAGGAGAGCCTGGCGATCGCCGACGAAGGCAAGCGCGCGCGCGCCGCGGCTGCTGCGGAGCTCACGCAGATGGAGGACGACCTGCGCAAGTCGCTGGCGGCGGCGAGTGCAGCCACAGCGGAGGAGGAGCAATCGCGGGGTTGAGGCTGTCCTGTCCTGGTCGCGAAGCCCCGTTCTCGCGACTGGCGTGGTGCGTCACTGCATCAGGCGTTGTTGTCGCCGGAGCCGATCGGTCGCAGGTGTTGTCATGGAATCCTCCCGGCGACGCCTTGGCGCCAGCGCAGCGATGACGGACTCGCTCTGAGTGTAGACCTGGCTCACCCGAGGGCCAAATGGCAAGGGCCAAGGAACACCGCGCTTTCTGGTGTCCTCTCCTCAGCCCTCAGCCCTCAGCCCTCAGCCCTTCTTCTTAGGCGGCAAAAGGTCTGTAATCGATCCATGCGCCATTTCCGCAGCGAGGCCGATGGTCTCATTCAGCGTCGGATGCGGGTGGATGCTCATGCCGATGTCTTCCATATCGGCGCCCATCTCCAGTGCCAGCACCGTCTCGCCGATGAGCTCGCCGGCGTTCGGCCCGACGATGCCGGCGCCCAGAATGCGCTTGGTTTCGGGGTCGAACAGCAGCTTGGTGAGCCCTTCGTCGCGGTGGATGCCCAGCGCCCGGCCGCTGGCGGCCCAGGGGAAGACGCCTTTTTCCACCTCGATGCCCTGGGCCTTCGCCTCGTGCTCGGTGAGTCCCATCCAGGCGACCTCCGGGTCGGTGTAGGCCACGGACGGGATGGTGAGCGGGTCGAACAGTGCTGGCTCGCCGGCGATGACCTCCGCCGCCACCTTGCCCTCGTGTGTCGCCTTGTGCGCCAGCATCGGGCCGCCGACCACGTCGCCGATGGCGAAGATGTTGGGCACATTGGTGCGCATGTGCTGATCGGTCTTGATGAACCCGTGTTCGTCCACGTTGACGCCGGCGGCCTCGGCGTTGATGAGCTTGCCGTTGGGGCGGCGGCCGATGGCTACGAGCACCTTGTCGTAGGTGTCTTCGCCGGGGGACTTGCCCTCGAGAACCACCTTGATGCCGTCACTGGTGGCTTCCATGCGCGACACCTTGGTCTCCAGGAAGATCTTGTTGTAGCGCTTTTTGATGACCTTCTGGAAGGCGCGCACCAGGTCCAGGTCCGCGCCCGGCATCAGTTGGTCCTTCAGCTCCACCACATCGATTTTGCTGCCCAAAGCCGCGTAGACGCTCGCCATCTCAAGACCAATAATGCCGCCGCCGACGACGAGCATGCGCGCGGGGATGCCGTCGATCTCAAGCGCATCGGTGGAGTCCATGACTCTCGGGTCGTCGTGCGGGAAGCCCGGGATGCGGATGGGCGCAGAGCCGGCGGCGATGATGCAGTTATCGAAGGTGACGGTCACCTTGCCCTCGCGGCCGTCCACGCCGATGCGGTTGGGCCCCTCGAAGCGTCCGGTGCCCGTGACCACCTCCACACCGCGCTGCTTGGCCATGCCGGCGAGGCCCGTGGTGAGCTTTTTCACGACCTTGTCCTTGCCGGTACGCATTTTGTCGAGGTCGATCTCGGGCGGCGCGAAGCTCACGCCCATGGCGTCCATGGTCTTGGCCTCCTCGATGATGGCGGCCGTGTGCAGCAGCGCCTTGGACGGGATACAGCCCACATTGAGGCAGACCCCGCCCAGGGTCGGATAGCGCTCGATGAGCACCACCCGCAGCCCCAGGTCCGCGGCGCGGAAGGCCGCCGTGTAGCCGCCGGGGCCGCCGCCGAGCACGGCGACCTGGGCGGAGAGCTCTTTGACGGGGGGGGAGTCGGTCATGGACTTGCCTCTGGCATGCGTAGGTTGTCGGGTGCCTGTGTGCTGTCGCCGGACCAGCAGGATGTCAGCCGGACATTCAAGCAGGCTTAGGGGGTCTAGGCGATGGGGTTGCGCCGGCGAAGACCGGGAAACGGAGCGAAATCGCTGTCGTTTGCGTGCAGCTCGGCCTGGTGCTCGATGGCGAGGGCCCCAAGGTGCGCATCCATGACCAGATCTGTGGCGGCCGAAGCGGCTCTGAGCAGATCGGCAAGCAGATCAAGGTGCCCTGGGCCAGGCAAGATGATGCGCGCATTCGGCCGTACCAGCCAGGCTTTGCAGTGCTGGACTGCCTCGGCCGCGGGCATGGGGTCGTCGATCACGCGACGGTCCGACATCAGCCGCACGAAGCCCAGCAGCACGACCCATGGTAGCGCCACAGGTCGCGCAGCCGACAAGCTCGCCTCCCACCACCGCTTTGCGCCCGCATGTCCGGGGGCGTCCTCGTTGTAGGCGTGAATGAGCAGGTTGACGTCCGGGATGATCATCCGCCGCGGCTCCCGCCGCCGCCGTTGCCGGAAACTGCGTCGCTGTCTGAGCCGCCGGTGGCGGACCCCGTGGCAGACCCGGCGGCGACTTGATGGTCTGAGGCGATGAACCGCTCGGTTTCCAGCTTGTCGGCGAGCTGATTCAGCGTCATGGGGTCAATGCCCGGTCGAAATCCGCGCGGCGCGGACAGCACGCGAAAGGGCTCGGCGGCCGCGCACGGTTCCTCCCCGGCACTGAGTCCGCGGCGGAGCGTGTCGTTGACCACTTCCTTGACGCTGATGCCGCGCTGATGTGCCACGTCCTTCAGGACGTGAAAGAGATCGTCGCCGATGGTGAGCGTCTTGCGCATGCGTGGGCAGCTTAGTGCTCACTGCAACGGGCATCAAGATGCCTTGCCCCGGGCGGCGTCTGCCTGGAGCAAGCAAGCGCTGGCCAAGTGGAACATGGCTTGATCAGGCAGACGCCGATGGTTGGCCATCCCGGCCAAAAACGGCGCTGGTGGCGAAGCGTGGTTTTCGCTTCTCCTCTTTTTCAGCGACTTGCGTCGCAAAAATCGTGGGCCTTCCTGGCCCGCACGGGAAACGCCGAATACTTCGGCGCTTCCCTAAACACGAACGCCGCATCCCCCAAGCTGCCGGCGTACGATGGGATCTGTCCGGTTCTTGGACGTCGCCGCCTTCATGAACACCACCACCCGGTCGATGTCGCGGATCACGCCGAGCAGCGTCGCCGGGTCCGGCCAGCGGTCCTTCAGGGACTCGAACGCCATGTCCATCAGCGGCTCGTCGGCGCGAGAGATGCCGATCGCATAAGCCGTTGCACAGGCAAGCCCGGGATGACGGTGGTGGATACGGCCTGCAAAGCGTCGCCAGGATGCCACCCAACCGTCCCATTCGAGCGCGGACACGCCCGCCTTGGCGGTACGCAGGAAGAGCACCGTCTTCACCAGCTCGTCCTGCCAGAGCCACTCCGGCAGCCCCGCCTTGGAGCGCAACCGCTCAATGACCTTGCCGTGATACACCCGGCAGTGCTCGCACTGGTAGTACAGCGCCAGCGCGTAGGCGATGTACTCCCGCTCCAGCTCGCCGAGCGTGAAGGGGTCTGACTCCCCGGGGGAGCCGGAGAAGGTGTGCGCGTGCAACTCGTTCAGCACATCGTTGAACGACTGCCCCTGGATGGACTCTCGTGTGGCTCGCCCGGTCATGTCTCGCACCTCGTACAGCGCTGGTGGAAGTTTAGTATCAGGCGATATTGTGGAGCTTTGGCGTCACCTTTCCTATGTCTGGCGTCAGGTATGCGTTGTTCGACTCGAAAGAGTCGGATCTGGAGCGGCTGGGAGCGCTGACATCGTGCCGGTCACCGATAGCGTCGGCTCCCGAGCCGGCCTCGCTGGGGGCCGGCTCTTGCCGGGCCGCTGGCATGAACAGCCTGGTGACCGCCGCGCAGGCCTCCTTCAGCGTCGCAGAAACCGGCGACTTGCGCCCCGCCGAATGCATGGACATCCCTCGGCGAGCTCGACCCCGAGCAGATTGATGACCCAGTCGAGGTCCCGGGGCGACACCGACAATCGCGCCCGTTGCGAGCCGGCCAACAGCGGTACCCCTAGGCACTCGGCGCTAAGTCGCGGCCGCTCGAACAAGCTTCGAAACAGGCTGGTGGTACTGGAGATATTCATAGTGTTCTAGGGAGATGCTGATTTATTGGGCATCCTGCCCAAAAATCAGACGGAGCCG
>NZ_JAIFKJ010000517.1 GCF_019695415.1 Thiohalocapsa sp. | reverse complement strand
CAACAATGACCAACGACGTCCAACTGAACCTGACCATCGCCGAGCCCGGCGCCAACGCCGAGCGCGTCGATGAGCTGACCCAGCACCTGATGCGCGACCTGCGCGATCTGGGCGCCGAATACGTCGAGCGGCCCACCGATGGCCCCTCACTGGAGGGAACCAAGGGAGCCAGCGCCTTCACCTGGGGCGCGTTGGCCCTGGGGGCTGCGCCCGCCTTGCTGCCCAAACTGGTCGAGTTCCTGCAAGCGTGGACCCTGCGCGGTGAGAAGCGCACGGTCAAGATCAAGACGCCCGCGGGCGTGGAGGTCGAGTTCACGCCGGAGAAGCGGCTCTCACAGGACGAGCTATTGACCCTGGTCCAGAGACTGATCCACGTGACATGAGGTGACGCTATGGCCGAACGTTTGGCCCTGATTATCGCCAACAGCGACTTCGAGGACGAGAAGCTCTGCCGCCTGAAGACGCCCATCCGCGACGCCGAGGCGCTGGCCGAGGTGCTGGGCGATCCAGAGATCGGCGACTTCGACGTCACGCTGCTGATGGACGAAGAAGAACGGGAGATACGCCGCAGGATCGCGCGGCTCTACTACCGCCGGAAGCGCAGTGACCTGCTGCTGCTCTACTACTCCGGCCACGGCATCCGCGATGCACACGGTGACCTCTACCTGGCCACCAGGGACACCGAGATGGACATCGCCGGCGCGACGGCACTCAGTGCTTCCTTCGTGCGCGAACAGCTCGACAAGAGCAACTCGCAGCGCAAGGTGGTGATGCTCGACTGCTGCCACAGCGGGGCCTTCGCAAAGGCCGGGTTGGGCGACAGCGTGGGCACCGAGGACGCCTTCGCGGGCAGCGGCTACGGCCGCGTGATCCTGACCGCCAGCGATGCCCTGGAGCTCTCCTGGGAGGGCGATGAGTGGCTGGGCGAAGGCCAACCGTCGGTGTTCACCAATTTCCTGGTGGAGGGGCTGCGCACGGGCAAAGCCGACCTGGACGGCGACGGCAGGATCGAGCTGGATGAGCTCTACAAGTACGTCTACGAGCGGGTGATGACCAGCGGCTATGCCAAGCAGACGCCGCACAAGTGGGCGCAGCAGGTCGAGGGGGAGATTTTCATCGCCCATGCGCCGGAGCTGGACGAGGGGCTTCCGGGATGGATTATTGATGCGTTGTCCTCAGCGGCGTTCACCGCACGGCTAGCCGCCGTGGGAGAGTTGGCCCAGTTGATCCAGGGGGATAATCGGACCTTGGCTGCCGCTGCCCGCGCCGAGTTGAAGCGTTTGAGTGAAGAGGAAGACAATTTGGCCGTCCGTGGGGCGGCTGCTGGTGCGTTGGGAGCGGGGAGTCCTTTGGTGAGTGGATCGAAGCCTGAATCCCTGTCGGCGATCAAAAAGCCGCGGTCTGAGCCAAAGCCTGACGTGCTGACCATCACCTCGCCCATCCACCTGGAGCTGGTGCGGGTGCCGGCCGGCGAGTTCCTGATGGGCAGCGACCCGGCGAAGGATAAGAGCGCAAAGGACAGTGAGCAACCTCAGCACACCGTCGAGCTCCCAGAGTTCACCATCGGCAAGTACCCGATCACCAATGCCCAGTACGCCGCCTTCGTGCAGGCCACTGGTCACAGGATGCCGAGGCATTGGGAGGCCAGCGAGATTCCATCGGGCAAAGAGGATCATCCGGTGGTCAATGTCTCCTGGCACGACGCAATGGATTTCTGCCAGTGGCTGAGCCAGGAGACGGGCAAGGGATTTGTGTTGCCCAGCGAGGCCGAGTGGGAGAAGGCGGCGCGGGGTACCGATGGGCGAATCTATCCCTGGGGCGACGGGCCTCCTACGGCTGAGCTGTGCAACTTTGACGATAACGTCTGCGATACGATGCCGGGGGGAAAGAACACGACGGGGGGGGGTAACCCTGGGTCTTAAACAACTCTACGACTCCAGCCGAAAGGGAGGAGCAAGAAA
>NZ_JAIFKJ010000632.1 GCF_019695415.1 Thiohalocapsa sp. | reverse complement strand
CCCCAAGCGAAGGCGCGTCCCCTCGAGCCTACTTCTCGTGGACGTACCGCCCCGGCGCGTCCTCCAGTGGCGCCAGCCCGGCCTCGCGGTTGCCTATCGCCGGCGGCGTCACTGGGTTACCGGAGCGCAGGGCGAGCCAGGCCTGCCATTCGGGCCACCAGCTTCCATCTTGCTGCCGGGCTCTCACGTACCAGTTATCCGGTGCGCGGTAGGGCTCATGCTCCGAGGCCGTGTGTACACGGTAGCGCCGGCCTCGGTGCCCCGGCTCGCTCACGATGCCGGCATTGTGGCCGCCGTTGGTCAGCACGAAGGTGATCTCGGTGTCGCTCAACAGGTGAATCTTATAGACCGAGCGCCACGGCGCGATGTGGTCTTTCTCTGTGCCGACGCAGAAGATGGGTACCTTGATGTCGACCAGCGCCACCGGCCGGCCCCCGACCTCGTAGCGGCCGTTGGCCAGGTCGTTTTGCAGGAACAGCCGGCGCAGGTACTCCGAGTGCATGCGATAGGGCATGCGCGTCGCATCGGCGTTCCAGGCCATGAGGTCGAACATCGGCTGGCGTTCGCCGAGCAGGTATTCGGTGACCATGCGGGACCAGATTAAATCGTTGGAGCGCAGCATCTGGAAGGCGCCGGCCATCTGCTTGGTGTCCAGATAGCCCTGAGCCCACATGATGTCTTCCAGGTAGCTGACCTCGCTTTCGTCGATAAACAGCTCGAGCTCGCCCGGCTCGGTGAAGTCCACCTGGGTGGCGAGGAAGCTCAGCGTGGCAAAGCGCGCGTCGCCGTCGCGCGCCATGCGCGCCGCCTCGATCGCCAGCAGGGTGCCGCCGAGGCAGTAGCCGACGGCGTGTATCTTTTGATTGGGCACGATTTGGTTGATCGCACGCGTGACATACTCGATGCCGTTGCGCCGATAGTCCTCCATCGAGAGGTCGCGGTCCGCCTCGCCAGGGTTGTGCCAGGAGACGCAGAACACCGTGTGGCCCTGGTCGCGCAGCCAGCGGATCAGCGAGTTCTGCGGCGAGAGGTCGAGGATGTAGTACTTCATGATCCAGGCCGGCACGATCAGCACCGGCGCGGGGTGAACGTGCTCCGTGCTGGGCTCGTACTGGATCAACTCGACCAAGTGGTTGCGGTAGACCACCTTCCCCGGCGTCACCGCCACTGCCTCGCCGGGACGAAAACGCTCGGCGCCGACCGGCGGGGCCCCGTTCAGGCGTCGGCGGGTGTCCTCCATGAAGTTCTGCAGGCCAGCAACGAAATTGGCGCCGCCCGAGCGCAGCGTGGCATCGATGACCTGCGGATTGGTCGCCGGCAAGTTTGACGGCGACATGAGGTCGAGCAGCTGGCGCACCAAAAACTGCGTCCGCTCCTCATGCTCGCGTGAGACGCCGCGAATACCGTTGATCGCGTTCCACCACCACTGTTGCTGGAGCAGAAAGCTCTGATAAAACAAGTTGAATGGCCAGGATCGCCAGCGCCTGTCGTCGAAGCGGTGATCGTGCGGCAGCGGCTGAATGCAGGGCGGCGTCTTGGGGTCGGCGGCAGACTCGACGGCATAGATGGCCAGCCGCGTCGCCTTGCGCAATGCCTTGACACCAAGCTCCGCCTGCTTGCCGGGCGAGATCGCTAGATGGAAGGCCCAGTCCGCGAAGGCCTTGCTGACCGATGCCGGCGACAGGTTCCCGGTGAGGCGGCCCATGTTTGCATGGACCAAGCGATCCAACGCGTCAATACCCACGGGCATTGGAATGAACGAGCGTGGCCCGGTCTCGGCGTCTTGCTCCTCGCGCGAGCGGTGACGCGCCGGGGCGCTGCGGGCCGCCAACGATGTGGGCTCGGGCTCGCGCTCCCGGCGACTGGCCGGGTGGGGCGTGGTGCTGAGGGCGTCCCCTTTAGTGTGGCCGCGGCCATGCCCCGCCCGGACGTCTGCCTCGGTGTCGTTCTGTGTCATGCTGC
>NZ_JAIFKJ010000131.1 GCF_019695415.1 Thiohalocapsa sp. | reverse complement strand
CCTAGCTCCTCAGGGTTCGCGTGGGCTCGGGGATGGTTAGAAGAGACAGGGATTCTCACCATCATGACCTTCGCCGTCGCCTGGCGCCGGGCGGTGATCGGTCTGCTGCGGGCGATCGGCGCCGGCCGCGGTCAGATTCTGGCGCTGTTCCTGCTGGAGGCGACACTGCTCGCGCTCGTGGGCGGTGCGCTCGGCTTCGTCATCGGCGCCGGCGGTGCCTGGCTCATCGGCGTGCTGGTGCCGGCGCTGCCGACCCGCACAGCCTGGGACTTCGTGCTGCTGGCGGAGATCGCCGCCGGCTTCATCGGGCTTGCCGCCGGCGTGCTGCCTGCCCTGCGGGCGGCAGCGCTGGACCCGGTTGTAGCCCTGCATGAGGAATAGCCGCGGGCGGGACCGCGATTGTCGGCTGCGAACGCAGTGGCATTGCCGTCGGGATACAGTGCGGGATCGAGGTGCGAGGTGCGAGGTGCGAGGCGTGCGGAGTGCGCGGTGCGACACCGGACACTGGCACGCGTGGCGTCGGCCCTGATGCGCACCGCTTAAGCCACAATACCGAGCCTATCCAATGCAACCACCCGGAGGCCACCCATGCCCCAAACCCCCGGCGCCAGGCTGCGCCAAGCGGTAACGGAAGAGCGTCCACTGCAAGTGGTGGGCGTCATCAATGCCTACCATGCGCTGCTCGCTGCGCACACCGGCTACCGGGCCCTCTATGTCTCTGGCGGCGGTGTCGCGGCGGGCTCGCTGGGTGTTCCGGACCTCGGCATCACGGGGCTTGAGGATGTCCTCGTGGATGTGCGCCGCATCACTTATGTTTGCGACCTGCCGGTCCTAGTGGATGCCGACACGGGCTTCGGCGGTGCCTTCAATATCGCCCGCACCGTGCGGGAGCTCAATCGCGCCGGTGCAGCCGGCTGCCACATCGAGGACCAGGTGGCTGCCAAGCGCTGCGGCCACCGGCCCAACAAGGCCATCGTGCCGCTCGCGGAGATGGTGGACCGCATCAAGGCCGCCGTGGACGCCCGCACCGACGACTTCGTCGTCATGGCCCGTACCGACGCGGTCGCCGTGGAGGGCATGGACGCCGCGCTGGAGCGTGCGGTGGCCTGCGTCGAGGCGGGCGCGGACATGATCTTCCCGGAGGCGCTCACGGCGCTCGACCAATACACGCGCTTTACCGCCGCGTTGGACGTGCCCGTGCTAGCCAACATCACCGAGTTCGGGGCCACGCCGCTCTTCACCACAGATGAGCTCGCGGGCGTCGGTGTCGGTCTGGTGCTCTACCCGCTGTCCGCGTTCCGGGCCATGAATCAGGCGGCGCTCGAGGTGTATGAGACCATTCGCCGCGACGGCACCCAGGCCGCCGTCATCGAGCGCATGCAAACCCGTGCGGCACTCTACGACCATTTGGACTACCACGGCTTCGAGCAAAAGCTGGATGCGCTCTTCGCGCGCGACGGCGGAGGCTGACACCGCGAACGGGGTCAGCGAAATAGTGAACCCTTGTGGCAAAAGGCGTACCGCAACGCGGGTTGAAATTCGGCTGCACCGCACTACGAAGCGGTGTGAGCAAGACCCGCAAGCCGCCTTCAACGCGGTTGCTGCACCCCACACCAACACCACTCCACCGGACACCCAGCATGGAAATGAACGCCCTTCTAGCAGCCGAGCTCACCGTATTCGGGGCCTTCGCAGTCTATTTGGTCTTCGCGCAGCTGAACCACATGAAAAAGCTGAAGCAGCGAGACCAGGCCGAGGCCGAGTCCAACCACCGCCCCGCCCCTGGCAAGGAGCCGAGCTCATCCTAAACTTTGTTGCAGATGTCGATGGGGTCATGCAGATGGGGTCACCGTTTAGCTGACCCCGGCGCGCCCGACCCCGGTGCACCTGACCCCGGCGCACCGGTGCAGTGCAGCGATGACCGCGGTGCAGCGCTCAGAACTGCTTCACCCGAATCTTCATGGTCTGAATCCGATACGCGATCTGCCTGGGTGTCATGCCGAGCAGCCGCGCGGCCTTGGCCTGGACCCAGCCGGCTTGCTCAAGGGCGGCGATGACGCGCTCGCGCTCGTCGATGTCGGGGTCGCTGAGGTCGATGTTGTCAGCGGCGGGAGAGGGGGTGAGTGTGACGGCAGCAGCTGCGTCGGGCAGGGTGCCGACGTCCAGGCCAGTCAAGTTGAGCACGTCGCGATCGATGATGCCGCCTTCGCTCATCACGGCGGCGCGTTCCATGCAGTTCTCCAGCTCGCGCACGTTGCCGGGCCAGTGGTGGCGCATGAGGACGCCCAAGGCGCTGTCGGTGATGCTGAGCTCGCGACCCTGGCGCTTTGCGAGCTTATCCACCAGAAACTTGGCCAGCTCGGGGATGTCCTCGACGCGCTCGCGCAGCGCCGGCATCAGGATGGGCATGACGTTGAGGCGGTAGTAGAGGTCCTCGCGGAAGACACCGTCTTTGACCTCCTGCTCCAGGTTGCGGTTAGTGGCAGCGATGACGCGCACGTCGACGCTCAGCGTGCGGGTGCCGCCGACGCGCTCGAACTCGCCCTCCTGCAGGATGCGCAGCAGCTTGGCCTGGAAGGCGGGAGAGATCTCGCCGATCTCGTCCAAAAAGATGGTGCCCCCGTCCGCCTGCTCGAAGCGGCCCTTGCGCTGGCTCTGGGCGCCGGTGAAGGCGCCCTTTTCGTGGCCGAACAGCTCGGACTCCAGCAGGTTGTCCGGCAGGGCGGCGCAGTTCAGCTTGACGAAGGCGCCGCCCGCGCGCGGGGAATTGTAGTGGATGGCGCTGGCGATGAGCTCTTTGCCGGTGCCCGACTCGCCGCGCAGCAGCACCGTGGTGTTCCACTTGGCTACCTGGCGCACCTGCTCGAACACCAGGCGCATACGGTCGGTGCGGCCGATGATGTTGTCGAACCCGTGGCTGCTCTTGACCTGCCGGCGCAGGGTGTCGCGTTCCTCGCGGAGCGCTCGGCGCTCGGCCTCCACGGAGCGGGACAAACGCACCGCCTGCCCGATGAGATTCGCGATCATCTCTGCGAGCCGCGCCCGCTGAGGCATCAGGCTGTCCGCTACCGGCGGCTGCAGGGCGAAGACGCCGACGACGTCATCCTCGCCGATCCGGATGGGTACGCCGATGAAGGGTAGGTCCGGGTCGAACAGGCTGAGGCGGTCAAGGAATCTGGGCTCGTCGCCGACGCGCGGGAGAATCCAGCGCCGGTTGCTCTCCAGCACCTGACCGATGACGCCCTCGCCGGGGCGGTAGCGGATCTTCTCGAACGGCGCGGCGTCCTCGTCGTGCAGGGCGGCCACGAGCAGGTCGCCGCTGTCGGTGTCGAGCAGGCTCGCCATGCCGCGGCACAGGCGGCCGCGGTCGTGCAGGGTGCGCAGCACGTGGCGCAGGGTCTCGCGGAGCTCCAGAGAGCGGCTCAGCACACAGCTGACGTCGAACAGCGCGGCGAGTTGCTCCTCCAGAAGCCTAAGGCGCGCGGCCTCGCCGTTGCCGGATTCGGAGGGTGGTATAGCAGGGGCTTCGACTTCGGGCATCTCGAGCATGTCTGCATGCGGCCTCTGATGGTGCCGGGGCGCTGTGCGCAGGAGTGTCGGCTCAGTCCCGCGGGCGCACGTTACCGAGGGTCACCTGTACCCGGCAGCCGTCGCGATATTCGGGGTCGATCTCGATGCCCCCGTCGTGCTGATTGACGATCTCCTGCGCCAGCGCCAGACCCATACCGGCGCGCCCGCGGCGGTTGCGCCAGCCGATGTGGAAGGGCTCGAAGACTTTGAGCCGCTCCGCCGGTGGGATGCCCGGGCCGTTGTCCTCGACGATGACCTCTACAGCGTCGTCCAGCGCGCGGGTGGCCAGGCGCAAGGCGCGCTGGCTGCCACCGCCCTCGTACAGGGCCTGGAGGGCGTTGTCGATGAGGTGCTTGAACAGCGAGCGCAGCTCGTTCTTGTGGCCCGAGAGCTCCGGCAGCACCAGCGCGGGCTGCCAGTCTACGACGATGCCGGCGGCGAGCAGATTGTCCGTCTCCAGTGCCAACACGTGCCGCAGCAGCTCGTTGATGTTGACGTTGACGCCGGGCTCCGGGACTTCCGTCGGCATGGCAGCGTGCAGGGTGGCGAGCGCTGTCTCACCGGCCTGGGTGATCTGCCCGAGCATGTCTGCGAACAGCGCCGGATCGCCGGCGCCGTCTTTGAACATGCCGCTGGCGGCGCGGATCATGTTGAGTGGCACCTGCAGCTGGTAGCTGGCAGCGGTGAGGGCCTCGCGCATGCCCTGGGCGAGCTGCTGCTCGGCAAGGCGCGCGCGCAGGTTCTCGAGGTGTGCGCGCTCGATCTCCCGCCGGCGGCCGGTGATGTCGTTGGCGAGCAGCAGCAGGCGCTGGTCGCCGGCGTTGCCGCGGATGAAGTAGCCGGAGAGGCTGGTGTCGGATTCGTTGACGGTGGTCCCGGAGCAGGCGAACCAGCGCGGGCCGGCGCTGCCCGGCACCTCGATACTGATCTCCACGTCGCGAAAGCCCTGGCCGGCGGCGGCGCGCTCCAGCGGATCGAAGCCCGCCTGCTGCTGCAGCGCCGTACGCAGCAGGGTCAGCGGCTCGCGCCCGCGCAGGTCGCCGAGCAGCTTCTTGTACTCCTGGTTGTCGAGGATGATGCGCCCGTCCGTATCGAGCAGCACGACGACCACAGGGGCGGCGTCGAGCACCGTCTCGATCCGGGTCTTCTGCTGGCGCAGCGCGACGGAGAGCTCGTGCTCGCGGGTCACGTCCCGGTGCATGCCGAGGAAGTAGCGGATGCGCCCGGCGGCGTCCAGCACCGGGGAGATGGTCAGCTCCGCGAGGTAGTCCTCGCCCTGCTTGCGGCGGTTGATGAGCACGCCGGTCCAGGGACGCTTGCGCTGAATGGTGCGCCAGAGCTGCTGGTAGATGCTGTCCGGGGTGGAGTTGCTGGACAGGATGGACTCGTTCTGCCCCAGCACCTCGTCGCGGCTGTAGCCGGTGAGCTCCTCGAAGGCGGCGTTGGCGTAGAGGATGTTGGCGCGGGCATTGGTGACGGAGATGGCCACCGGGGCCTGCTCCACGGTCTCGAAGTAGAGCCGCGGCGGGAGGGGGTCCGATGGGTCGCCGGCCATGAGCGTAAGCGTCGACCACCTCCGGCGGTGTGCCCGGCGGCGGTGCCCCGAGGAAGTCCACCAGCGCGCTCGCGGCCGGCAGCCCCGCGTCCGGCTGGAAGCAGCCCGGGCCCTCTGGCGGGCCCTGGGCGTCGGCGGCGCGGTCGCCGGACTGCGTGGGTGTCGATGCCTTTGCGAGTGCTCACGCGCTGCTCCCCGTCTCGTTCTCTCTGGTGGTGTGTCTGTTGGGTCCTGTTGGGCCGGGAACACCCGAACCGATGCTGCTGCCGGGCGGGTCCAACCATACAAGCAGCAGGTTCCGTGCCAGCGATCCACAAGCCGACCCGCCCGCGCAGGCGCCGCCAAGTGGCCGTCAGGCTTGGGCGCCGCGGTGGACCCGTCGGCAGTGCCTGTCGGGATTACGACAATCCTGCTGCGGTGCAGCATGGGGGTTGTGGCATGCCCGACAGGCGGCGCCGGGTCGCGGGTCGCGGCCGAGCTTTGCGCCGTGCGCCCTGCAACGCATTGAGAACGGGCAGTTCCGGGGCGCGATGCCCCGGAAGGAGGCAGGCCCTGTCGCTGGGCCCTGGGCCTGGCATCCAGCTTGCAGCAGAGTTCCGACAGCGGCGTCCGACGCCAGCGCTGCGGCGCCGGTGCGATCCGGACCATCCCGCCTCCACAGCGCCTCCAGCCGTGTTCCGGCCGGGCAGCCCCCACCACCGGGAGCCCCGCCCGCGCTCACCGAGTACACACGTCCTCCCCTGGGCACC
>NZ_JAIFKJ010000046.1 GCF_019695415.1 Thiohalocapsa sp. | reverse complement strand
CCGGGCGCCCGGCGGTGGGCCGAGCCCGGCGAGCAAGGCTGCGGTGGGGAGTTCAGAAGTACGCCGACGGCGTCGGCCCGGCGGGTTGGGCTGGCTGTGGTCGCAGGGTGCATCGGACATTGAGCTTGGGTCATTCAACCTCTCATAGCGCATTCAAATAAAAAATATTGATGGCCGCGGCGCCGGCCGGGTGGGCGAGATTCTTCAGCGTTTCCGATAAGCGTCGCTTATCGCAAGCGCCCGAATCGCGCGCATCTGCCCACCGTTGTCGGCGGGGTTACGTCACGTCCTCCGGATGGTCGAGCACGGGGTCAGCCGAACCTCTCACATGGGATGTACACGCGTGGGGCGCGCCATCAAATCAGTTTCATTGGGCATCTGACCCGTGGGCCATCCCGTGCGCTGCCTCGGAGACTAGAAACGGATCTCCAAAGGGATCTGAGGTTGATTCGGAGGTCAGCGCAGGGAGGGCGCATGCGTTACCCCTGTCGTCGTTGTTGCTCTACTCGGTGGCGCGCTCCTCCGCGGATTGGGTAGTCGGTCTCAGGCACCGCATGGCGGCGGTGACGAGAACAGTTTATCGACGGCGAAGACCTTGCCTTGTCCCTGGTGCCAGAGGCCTTTGGCGAGTCGGCGCATGAGCTCGACGATGTGCTTGCCCTTGCAGGCGCCGGGCCGTTGGCTCTTGGCGCGGAACCAACGCGCGACGATAGGCTGTTGGGCAATCAGGCGCAGGGCGGCGAAGTAGAGGTAGTAGCGCACCTCGGGGGCGCCGCGCTTGGTGATCTTCAAGCGCCCTTGGTGTTTGCCGCTGCTGTGCTCTTTGAGATTCAAGCCGAGCGCCTTGAGGTAGCTCTGCGCGGTGGGGTAAGCGCTGGGTGCACCGAGATGGGCGTGCAGCACCGCGGCGCTCACCGCGCCGATGACCTCGGCCATGGGCTGGAGTGTGTCGTCCGCTGCGACCTGCGCCGTCACGGCAGTGGTGAGCCGGTGCAGCTCCTGGCGCACCGCGAGCAGGTCGCTGCCCAAGGCGCGCAGTTGCGCGTTCTCCTCGGCCAGACAGGGCATGCCGAGGGTGGTACGCGCACTCTCAAGGATGGCCTCGATGCGCAGCGCATCGAGCTTGCCGCGGCTGGCCGTGCGGATGACCTCAGCGCCGCGATGAGCGAAGGCGCACAGGTAGGTCGGCGAGCCGACCGCAGCGATCAGCGCGGCCGCCGTGACGCTGTTGAGATCGATCAGCGCGGCGAGCTCCGGCCAGTGGCGGCTGAGCAGCGCTTCGAGGCGGTTGCGCTGGCGCTGCTGGTAGCCCTTGAGTTGCTCAAGACGCTGGACCTGCGCGTTGAGCGCGCGGCGCTGCTCATCGAGCTGCTCCCAGCGGCGGCTGCGCCCATGCAGATGCAACAGCGCGATGAGGTCGGCCGCCTTGGCGTCATGCACACTGGGCACCCCGTCGTAGACCTCCGCGCTGTCGTGGACGTGCTTGCTGCTGACGCGGAACACCGCGATGCCGCGCGCATGCAACTGCCACCGCAACGCATCGCCGTAGCTGCCGCTGGATTCCATAACCACCGCCAGCTCAGCGCCCGCTTGCAGCGCTACCAGAGCATCCAACACCAGGCGCGTCTGCACCGGGTGGCGCCACTTGACGCGCGCGAGCAACTCGCCACTGTCGAGCGTCACGGCAGCCACGAAGTCTTCTTTGGCGACGTCCACGGCAAACACCACCTGCGCGCCGCAGGCGCGCTCGCACAGCTGCGTCCAGTCAACGGCTTGGCAATCTCGCACCCGATATCTACCTTTACTCATGGGGGACACCTCCGACTTCACGGGTTACACCGACAAGTGTCGTACTTGCCGGCCGCGACATGAGGGTCCCCCGCGTTTTTTGGGCTCCGGTTACTTGGTTATAACTGACTAGATGCAGTAGTTGGACGGTCGTCAGGGTGCGTCCCGCGGGGCGGCTGGCAAG
>NZ_JAIFKJ010000274.1 GCF_019695415.1 Thiohalocapsa sp. | reverse complement strand
GCGGGCGGGGGCGCCGTGTGTGGTGGCCCCGCGGCCTTCCGCGTGGGGGCTCGGGCGGTGGGGTGGCGGCGGTGCCGACCGGTTGCGGCGTTGGGTGGACGGCTGGGGTCGAGCACCACTGCCACACCGGGCCGGCGGCCGGGCCCGGCCGCGGTCTCATCCACCGGGGGGCGGGCGGACTCGGCCCAGGCGTCCAGGTGCACCGCCTCGCGCGGGCGGATGCCGAGCAGGATGGCCCGGCGGCCATCGGCCCAGGCGATCTCGGCGGGCGGCTCGCGCACGCCGCGGCTCACGGTCGCGATGTCGCCGACGGCGACAAGGCCGTCCGCCGCCGTCACCAGCGGCACGGCGGCGACGCGCTGCACGGCGTCCAACTCACCGTCCACGGTGAGCCTGAGCCGCTGTGCGTCCGAGTTCAGGGCGCCGGCGGGGTCCTTCGCATCCGCGCCGGCGAGCCGCGCCGCGACGTCGTCGATGGTGAGCCCGAGCGCCGCGAGCTCCGCCGGGTCCACGTCGATGCGGACCTCCTCGTCGACGGCGCCGAAGCGCACCACCTGCTCGGTGCCGGGCAAGTTGCGCAGGCGCTCGGCGAGGCCGTCCGAGAGCCGCTCCAGGATGCCGAGCGACGGCTCGCCGGTGCCATCCCAGTGCACCGAGACGATGAGCGAATAGGCGACGGCGCCGCGCTTGGTGTCGAGCACCGGCCGGCCGGCGCCGGCGGGCAGCCTCGCCTCCGCGGCGGCGAGCTGGTCGCGCAGCTCCGCGAAGATGCGCTCGTTGTCGGCGACGGTGACGGTGTCGTCGAGCTCGATGTTCACGATGGACACGCCGCCGCTAGAAGTGGACTCCAGCGTCTTGACCTCCGCGACCTCGCGCAGCGCGTCCTCCAGCTTCTTGGTCACGAGCGCCTCCACGCGCTCGGCCGTGGCCCCAGGCACCACGGTAATGACCGTCGCGTTTCGGGTGGTGATCCGCGGATCCTCGATGCGCGGCAGGCTCTGCCAGGCGGAGACGCCGGCGAGCAGGACCAGCGCCAGGGTCAGCAGCAGCAGGTGCGGGTTGTGCAGCAGGCGGCTGGCGAGGGCGGTCATGTCAGCGTGCCTCGATTGCAAGCTGGCGCTCGGGCGCCGCGGTCACGCGGACGAACTGGCCCGCGACGACGCGGTGCAGCCCGGCGGTCACCACGGGCTCGCCCGGCTCGATGGCGCCGGCGACGTAGGCCCGCTCGCCATCGAGCACAAGCACCTGCACCGGGCGCGCCTCCAGGCGGTGGCTCGGGGCGGTCGGTTCTTGGGCTGCCGCAGCGTCGGAGGGTACTGCCACCAGCGCGCGCCACAGCCCGCGCTCGCCGGCGCTGAGCGCGCTGATGGGCAGCCACAGACCGGCGGCGGCGCGGTGCTCGTGCAGCTTGAGACTCACGAGCTCGCCGGGGCGAGGCAGGGCGCCCGTCTCGACCGGCTCGAACAGCGCATCGACGGTGCGACTCGTCGCCGCCCGCCGCGGCAGCACGGCGCGCAGACGTGCGCGCAGATCGCCGTCCCGGAGCTCCAGCGTATAGACCTCGCCCGGCACGAGCCGGCCGGCGAGGCGACCCGCGACGCCGATGCGGATGTCCGGCGGTGCGCCGTCCTGCAGCTCCAGCACCGGCGTGCCGGCGCCGAGCACCTGGCCCTCGTCCGCGAGCCGCGCGGTGATGACACCGGCGTACGGCGCCCTGAGATCGGCCTTCGCGAGGTCCACGTCCACCGTCGCGATGCGCGCCTCCGCGAGCCGCACGTTGGCCGCGGCGGCGCGCGCACCTTCGACGGCCTCATCTAGCGCCTGGCGCGTCACGGCGCCGTCCTTGACCGAATCGCGAAAGCGCGCGGCGGTCGCCTCCGCGAGCGCGAGGTCCGCCTCGGCGCTCGCCCGCGCGGCCGTGAGCTCCGCGCGGCGGGCCAGCAGCGAGGCCCGGTCGAGCCGTGCGAGCACCGCACCAGCTTTCACCGCGTCGCCCTCGCGCACCAGAACCTGCGCGAGCAGCCCGGCCTGCTCGAAGCCGACCCGGCTCAAGCGCCGGGCCTCGACCTGACCCGTGAAGGTGAGCGCCGAGTCATAGCCGTCTTCGAGCTGCGCCGGCAGCACAGGCACGGCGATGGCGGGCTGGACGGTTGACGGCGCTTCTGGCAGTTCGTCGGCGCCGGCGGCGGTGGCAAGCGCGAGGGACACGGCGAGGAGCGTGCCGCGCGCCGGCACAAGCGCTGCCCGTCTGGGCGTTTGCGTGACGAACCGGTCGATCATTGGGTCGAGCAACATGGCGAGGCACCCTGGGAGTCGCTAAACTGGACTGCATGGTTTGATATTAGTCCTAAAAAACTGGACCGTCCAGTATGAAATCCAAGTGCGAAAAACCTCTTCTGACCTCGTTGCCACTGGCGCCGCATGCCGGCCGCTCCGTTCCACGAGACGGCTGCGATGCCATGGCGGCCGTGGAGGCCAGAC
Organism: Thiohalocapsa sp.; assembly: GCF_019695415.1. Taxonomy (GTDB): domain Bacteria; phylum Pseudomonadota; class Gammaproteobacteria; order Chromatiales; family Chromatiaceae; genus Thiohalocapsa. The sequence goes on along the minus strand of NZ_JAIFKJ010000274.1, from coordinate 3,410 downwards.
GGTGAGCGGGGCAGCTGCCGCGGTCGCCGGGCGTCCAGGCCGGCCGAAGAGCGAGGAGAAGCACGCGGCCATCCTGCAGGCGGCGAGCCGGCTGTTCCTGGACCAGGGGCTTCAGGGCACCAGCATGGACCAGGTGGCGCGGGCCGCCGGCGTGTCCAAGCAGACCGTCTACTCGCATTTCGACGGCAAGGAGGACCTGTTTCGGCGCTGCATCCGCTGCAAGGTGGAGAGCTACGGCTTCGACGGCGTATCGGTGCCGGCCGGCGACGACGCGCGGGCCGTGCTGCTCGCGGTGGCCAAGCGCTTTATGGGGCTCATCTTCGACCCCGAGGTGGTGGCGATGCACCGCGTCGTTATGGCCGAGGCCGCGGCGCATCCGCGCATCGCGGCGCTGTTCTTCGAGAACGGCCCGGCCGCGACGCAGCGCACCGCGGCGTCGGTGCTGACCGAACTGGTGCGCCGCGGCCTGCTTCGCCCGCACGATACGGACGCGGCGGCCTGGCAGCTTCTGAATCTTTGCTTCGGCAGCTTCCACGTGCGGCTCCTGCTGCACCTGATCGACAGCGTGCCGCCGGCGGAGCTGGACGCGCACCTCAAAAGCGCCATCGCCGACTTCGTCCGCCTGCACGGTGAGGAGCCCCCGGCCGACGCCGGGTCATCTGACCCACGAACCAGCTAAGCCGAGGCACGCTTGCCTGAACGCAGCAGACGCGTGCTATGGCGTCCGGCTAGCCCCGCTTCGGCACCCAAGTGTTGGGCTCATCAAGCCGGACGACGTGCGCGAAACGCTGTCATCAAGAGAAAAGCGGCTTCTCATTCGATACCGTCGGGCGCGTCGAATCGCATGATCGCGCCACGCCAGAGCGCGTGATGCACTGCTTTGCCCGGCCACTGAGTGTTCGGTCTATCGGACATTGCTGCCGATGGCAGTCGAAGGACCGATGTCTGTTCCTGGCCGCTATGTGGAGCTTCACATAGTGGTCGAATCCTGCCACTCGGCCCAGCGACCGTCGAGGTCCGGATGTCTCGGGATTCCCGACATCGGTCTCACTACCCCGCACCACCGCACCACCGCACCACGACCCCCTGACGTCCCGCACCGACCCGGTACGTGTGTCAGTGCGCCCGGCCGGTGTGCGGCGGCGACGAGGCCCGACCGACAGCGGCGCCAGCGCGCGTGCCCGATTTGGGGTGGTAAGCGTCATCCGCCGCTCTCGCGCCAAGAGCGTCGCTGCGGGCGCCTTCGGCCGTGAGGTAGCGGACGCAAGCCGGCGCACTATCCGTCAAATGAATGCGGTCCAAAACCGCGCCGCGAGCAGCGGGTATTGAAACATCAGGCCGGTCAAGTCGAAGTTCGACAGACGGGTGGCGAGGGCGCGGGAATCAGGAGCCGTCAGCCAGCGCCGCGGCCACTCGGCGACGAGAGTCTCCGCAAAACCGAAAAACAGGGCCAGATCGAGCGAGCGCTCACTCGCACCGATGTCGCTAACCAGGTCGTTCAGGGTGTGCAACGCCTTACGAAACATCAGCAGGTCGGCCCGCGCCGCCAGGCCGGCCTTCTCGACGGCGGCGTCCGTCAGGCTCACCAGCCAACTGAAGCCGGGGAGCTGATCGTTACCCAAGCTGCGGAATGCCTCGCGCACCACCGCGCGCAACGCCTGCTTGTCTGCGGGCTTGCCTGCTGGCGCATCGGCGGACAGCGCAGCCAGCATGTCGACCACCAGCCCCTCATCCCACAACATCGCTCCCAGCATCGCATGCACCATCGCTTCGCGATCGTGCTGCTGCAAGGTTCCGGCCAGGCTCCAATCGAGGAGCACGAGCCGACCATCGGGCGTGAGCAGCAGGTTGCCGGCGTGCGGGTCGCCATGGAACAGCGCCTGCTCCTGGGTTGAAAACAGCGGCTGCGCAAGCAGCGTCGACGCCAAGAGCTGCGCAGTGTCATGCCGCTCGCGCATGCTTAGGTGTCTGGATTCAGATATCTTGCGGCCTGCGACGCGGTCCATGGCGGTCACGCGGGCGGTGCAATACTCATGCAGTCCGGGAACCTGAACGCGAGCGCGCCCCGCATATTGCTCTGCTGCCAGGGCTAGATGGCGTTGCTCTACACCGAGTCGAACCTCGTCCTGCAGCTTGTCCCGGACGAGGTGAAAGGCCTCTTCGTAGCCGATCTTCGGAATCGCCAGCGCGTCGCAGCGCTCATCGAGAAAGGCGCCGATACGCCGCAGCAGTTCGAGCTCGAGCGCTAGCCGCTCCTCGATCCCTGGCTTGAGGACCTTGAAGACCCCACTGCGCCGGTCATCCCGATAACCGATGACCACGGCGACGCTGGCTTCGGCGATGGCCTGCTGATCAAGACGGATACCAAGCCGGTCCAGCGGGCCCAGCTCCTGAGCGAGGGTCGCTCGAATCGACTCCAGCGGGACACTGGGCGGCAGCGACTCCAGTGCTCGCAGCTCGCGGCGCAGCTCAGGATCGAGGCGCCGGTCCCGCGCCAGCGTCTGGCCCAGCTTGTGCAGCACCGGGCATTGCTGCGCCAGTCGCCTCACACGCTCCGCGGTCGTCGCCGTGCTCGGCAGGGCCGCCTGGGTGGCCAGGATCACCTGTTGCGCGTCTTGGGGCAATGCGGACAGAAACACCACCAGGGCTTCACTGATGGGACGGGAGAAGTGCGCGTAGTCCGCGGCGAGCAGTGGCTCGACCGAGGCTTCGTGGATGAGGGCGTCCCAACTCATCGATTGATCTCTAGAGGGTGTTTACATGACAGGCTTCCATGTTGTCTCACCACGGGGCGCGAATGACCGCTCCTGGCCGACTCCGGCCGAAAACACGCGTCCGCGAGTGTCTGCAGTTACCGACAGAGTTGCCGAGCATCGCCGAGGTGCCGAGGGGGAGAGCGTAGCACCCATGGCCGGCAGCAGGAGTCCGAGCTTCAACCAGTGTCCGCACGGGACCTCGCTGGCCCCCGGGTAAAGACGCAGTCGACCACGGTACCGAGTCGCCGTGCGCCCAAAGATTGGAATCCTCACCAAAGCTTGCTCTTGGTCGGAGCGTAAGGTCAGCTGGCTCGATCTGGCGTCTTGACCAGACTTCCACCGCTCCCTAAGCTGCTGCTGCATCCTGCAAGCCCACTCGCGAACGCGTTGGCATCATTTCACCACCTGCCATGAAGCCAACGATCCTAAAGAACGTGTTTCTGTGCCTGCTCCTGGTCGTCGGCGGCTTAGCACTCACCGGGTGCAGCACTGCCGGCCACGACGCCACAGGCAAGGACACCCGCAACAACCTGCTGGTGGGTGTCCAGGCCCAACGGAAGCTCCCCCCCCGCGATGTCACGCCGGTCCAGATCCACCCCGTCTCCAACTCGAAGTTCGGCCTCGGTTCCCAGGGTGCCAGAACCCACACCCACC
>NZ_JAIFKJ010000047.1 GCF_019695415.1 Thiohalocapsa sp. | reverse complement strand
GCGCGCGCAAGGGCCTGGCGGATACGGCGCTGAAGACGGCCAACTCCGGTTACCTCACGCGCCGACTCGTGGATGTGGCACAGGATATGGTGGTGCTGGAGGAGGACTGTGGCACCGAGAACGGCCTCTTGATGACACCCATCATCGAGGGCGGTGATGTCGTCGAGCCGCTGCGCGAGCGCATCCTCGGCCGTGTGACGGCCGTCGACCTGTACAAGCCGGGCACCGACGACGTCCTTTTCGAGGCCGGCACGCTCCTGGACGAAAACCGTGTGCAGGACCTGGAGGCCCTGGGCATTGACCAGGTGCTGGTGCGCTCCACCATCACCTGCGAAGCCCGCCTTGGCGTCTGTGCGCAATGCTACGGGCGCGACCTCGCCCGGGGCCACCGCGTGAACATGGGTGAGGCAGTCGGCGTCATCGCGGCCCAGTCCATCGGCGAGCCGGGCACCCAGCTCACCATGCGCACGTTCCACATCGGTGGTGCGGCATCCCGTGCGGCGGCGGTCAGCAACGTCCAAGTCAAATCGGACGGCACGGCCCGACTGCACAATATCAAGACAGTGCAACACCACAGCGGCAACCTGGTAGCCGTGTCCCGTTCCGGTGAGCTGACGGTGTCGGATGAGAAGGGGCTGGAGAAAGAGCGCTACAAGATCCCCTATGGGGCGACCCTGCTGGTCGGCGACGGTGAGCCTGTCGAAGGTGGGCAGATTGTCGCCAACTGGGATCCGCACACCCACCCGGTCGTCACCGAAGTGGCTGGTAAGCTGCGCTTCGAGGACTTCGTGGACGGTGTCACGGTCCAAAGCAAGACCGACGAGGTCACCGGCCTGGCGTCTGTCGAGGTCATTGATCCGAAACAACGCCCTGCATCGGGCAAGGATCTGCGCCCGACGGTCATCCTGGTGGACGACGGCGGTGAGGATCTCAAGATCGCCGGCACCGACATGCCGGCCCGTTACCTGCTTCCCTCCGGTGCCATCGTCAGCGTCACGGATGGTGCCGACGTCGGCGTGGGCGACATACTCGCACGCATCCCGCAGGAGTCCTCCAAGACGCGCGACATCACGGGCGGTCTGCCGCGGGTGGCGGATCTGTTCGAGGCACGCAAGCCGAAGGAGCCGGCCCTGCTGGCCGAGGCCACCGGCACCGTCAGCTTCGGCAAGGACACCAAGGGGAAGCAACGGCTGGTGATCACCACCGACGACGGCGAGACGGTCGAGTCACTCATCCCGAAGTGGCGTCACGTGAGTGTCTTCGAGGGCGAGCGTGTGGAGAGGGGCGAGGTCATCTCCGAGGGCGAGCTCAATCCGCACGACATCCTGCGCCTCAAGGGCGTCACTGCGCTGGCCGAATATCTGGTCAAGGAGATTCAGGACGTCTATCGCCTGCAGGGCGTGAAGATCAACGACAAGCATATCGAGGTGATCGTGCGGCAGATGCTGCGCAAGGTGGAGATCACCAATTCCGGCGATACACGTCTGCTGCGCGGTGAGCAGGTGGACTACGGCACACTGCTCGCTGAGAATGAACGGGTGCAGGCAGAAGACAAGCATCCGGCGCTCTTCGAGCCGTTGCTGCTCGGCATCACCAAGGCATCGCTTGCGACGGAATCCTTCATCTCCGCCGCTTCGTTCCAAGAGACGACTCGGGTGCTGACTGAGGCTGCCGTGCGCGGGTCGGTCGATGGTCTGAACGGGCTCAAGGAAAACGTGATCGTTGGCCGCTTGATTCCCGCCGGTACGGGCCTCGCGCATCACAACGAGCGACGTCGCAAGCGCCAAGAGGATACGGCTGCCGATGCCGACGAGCGTATGGAGCTCGCGGCCGAGGAGCTTGAGCAGGCGCTGAAACAGGCGCTCAACACCTCGGATTCGGAAGCGGAGTAAGGGAGGCACCGATAAATCGGCGCTTCCCTAAGGAGATGCCGATTTATTGGGCATCCTGCCCAAAAATCAGACGGAGCCGGGCCTGT
>NZ_JAIFKJ010000018.1 GCF_019695415.1 Thiohalocapsa sp. | reverse complement strand
TAGCCCAAGTTTAACGGGTATGCCCGCAATCCCTTCCGGTTCATAGAGTTGCTTTGAAGAAAAGCGGCGAGTGGCACTACAAACGCGAGATTCTTTGCTGTTTGGCGACTCAGGCGAGCATCTTGCGTACGCCGCCGGGACTGGGGTCGATGCCAAGGGCCTGGTAGATGCGGTACTGCTCGGGCTCGGCCTGCGTGGTCTTGCGCACATGCAGTGCACGGCCATCGGGGCGGCGGAAGGTCGCGGTCACGCGGACTTGGCCGTTGAGTGTTTCGCGCAGGCGTTTCCAGCTCTCGTGGATGTCTTGCGCGTGCAGGCGCCGGCGGATCAATTGCACGAACTGGTAGGCGAGCACGGTGATGAACAGGTGTCCATCGGCGCGGGCTTCCTTGTGGTGGAAGATCGGGCGCAGTCCCAGCTCCGATTTGAAGGAGCGGAACACCGCCTCGAGGTCGGTGAGCATGATGTAGGTCCGCCACAGTTGCTCGCCGTCCCAGCCGAGCTCATTGGTGCGCAGGCAGTAGACTCCGGGGTGGGTGTCCATGGTCCCCGCCACGGGCCGGCGCTCCCAGCGGATCGCCTGCGCCTGCTTGCCGTTGGCGTCGGCAACGATCTCGATATGGTAGTGCTGTCCGGCGCCATGGCTGCGTTCCTTCAACCGGCCGATGCGCTCCCAAAGCTTGTCGATCCGCTTGGTGGTGCGCGGGCGGCTCAGGCCCTCGTGCATGGCTTGCAGCGCCGCCTCGAAGCGCTGAGCGAAGCGCGCGCTGATGCCTGCCTCCTTGCGTGCGCGCGACTCGGAGTAACAGTACAGGCGCACCTCCCCGGCATCGGTATCCTCGACCCGCTGCACGGCGACGCGCTCACCGCCGGCCGTGAGCAGGTCCATCGCGTCGCTCGCCTCGAACCGGCGCCGGCGCTCGCGGCTGACCACCAGATAGCGGTAGCCCTGCTCGCCGAGCCAAGCGACATTTTCTTCAGTGGCGATACCCCGATCCATCACCACCAAGGCCCCCGCCGGCGCCCCCAACCCTTGGAGCATCTCGGCCAAGGTGTCGCCTTCGACCACGTTGCCGTCGAACACCTGCGAGCGGCGCACGAAGCCGCTGCCGTCGAGCACCAGCCCCAAGGTGAGCAGCGCACAGTCGCTGCGCTTCTCCTTGGAGTGCCCGCGCCGGGCCTTGGGGTTGCTCGGCGCCTCGCCCTCGAAGTAGGTATTGGTCAAATCGTACAGCGTCACCGTCCAGTCGAGCCCGAACAGCTCGCTCACGCGGGCGAAGACGGCCTGCTCCAGCACCTCGCGATGGCGCATGAGCACATCGGCGGCTCGGTAGAGCTGCATGAGGCTCATGACCTCGAAGTCCACCTCGAGCAGCTCGCCCAAGGCACTGCGCTCGCACAGCCACCGCTGCGTGGCCAGCTCCGAGCCCGGCGCGGCCATGCGTCCCACGATCACGCCCACGATGGCGGCCCGTTGCGGCCCGCTCAGTCCCAACCGTTCCAGCAGGGCGATGAAGTCCACCTGCGCCATCGCCCACAGTCCGAGCGCCTCCACCCCCACGGTGCGCGGGCGCGCGAGCGTCAGGGAATCGATCTCGACGCTGTGCACCTCGGCGAGCGTCTGCGCGCCGGGCGCCGGCTCGGATCCCGGCGCCTCCGCGCGTGCCAACAACTGCGCCGCTATGCGTTGCGCCTCGCGCTCGATCAGCAGCGAGCCGCAGCCGCCGAGCAACGCCTCCTGGCCGCTGAGGATCTCCTCCAGGCGCGCGCACAACGTCGGCCAATCCGCCTGCGGTATCGCGAAATGCCGACCCAGATTCAACAACGTGACTTGCCGGACCTTCCCGGCGACGCGCTGCGAGCGCACCAATCGATAGGTGTAGTAGCGCTCGCCGGTGGCGGTGTTGCGCGTGTGGGTGCGGCGGATGTACATGCCCCGAACGCTAGACCACGCCACCATCGAAGGCAATGGCTCCCTT
>NZ_JAIFKJ010000001.1 GCF_019695415.1 Thiohalocapsa sp. | reverse complement strand
TCCTGCGCGGGCTTCAGGTCCACGCCGGTCAGCCGCTTCACCTCGCGCGTGTCGAACGAGATCATGTGCCCTGTCGGCGGGGCGGCCCCGGCCGGCTCCAGCTTGCTTGGCGAGCCGCCGCAGAATTTCAGGATCATCGCCGTGGCGAGGTTCGCGCCCAGCGTGTGGGAGGTCGGATCGATGCCGCGCTCGAAGCGGTAGCGCGCATCGGACTGCACGCCGGTCTTGCGGCCGGTCATTGCGGTGCGAACCGGGTCGAAATAGGCCGACTCGATGAAGACGTTGGTGGTCTCCTCGGTGCAGCCGGTCTCCGCCCCGCCGATCACGCCGCCGAGCCCCAGCACGCCGCGATCATCGGCGATCACGCACATGCTCTCGTCGACCTCGTATTCGGCGTCGTCGAGCGCCAGGAAGGTCTCCCCCGCCTTGCCGAGCCGCGCGCGGATCGCCCCGCGCAGCTTGTCGGCATCATAAACGTGAAGCGGCCGCGCCCGGTCATATGAGATGTAGTTGGTGACGTCGACCAGCGCGTTGATCGGGCGCAGGCCGATGGCTTTCAGGCGCTTCTGCAGCCACTCCGGGCTCGGCCCGTTCTTGACGCCGCGGATGAGCCGCCCGGTGAAGACGGGGCAGGCGTCGGCGTGCTCCGGGTCAAATTCCAGCAGGATGTCGACGGGACAGTCGAACTCGCCCGCGCCTTCATAGCCGCGATCGCTGCGTTTCAACTTGCCCAGGCCCGCCGCGGCCAGATCGCGCGCCACGCCCCGCACGCCCAGGCAGTCGGGCCGGTTCGGCGTGATGGCGATATGGATCATCGGGTCGTCGAGACCCGCAGCTTCGGCATAGGGCTCGCCGACGCGGCTGGCAAGTTTCTTCGGCAGCTCGATGATGCCGTCGTGTTCATCGGAGAGCTGAAGCTCGCGCTCCGAGCACAGCATCCCGGCGGATTCGACCCCGCGGATCTTCGTCTTCGACAGCGTCATATCCGTGCCGGGAATGTACGAACCGGGCGGCGCGAACACGCCGATCATGCCGGCCTTGGCGTTCGGCGCGCCGCAGACGACCTGCACCGTTTCCGTGCCGGTGTCGACCTTGCAGACCTTCAGCTTGTCGGCGTTGGGGTGCTTGTCACATTCCAGCACGCGCGCGACGGAGAAAGGCGCGAGCTTCTCCGTCGGATCGACGATCTCCTCGACCTCCAGCCCGATCAGGTCCAGCGTGGCGCGGATGTCGTCGAGGCTTGCGTCGGTCTGCAGATGATCCTTGAGCCAGGACAGCGTGAATTTCATCGGCTCAGGCCCCCGGCGAGCGTCGGCACATCGAGCATGGAAAAGCCGTAATGGCGCAGCCAGCGCAGATCGCTGGCGAACATCGTGCGCAGGTCCGGGATGCCGTATTTCAGCATGGTGATCCGGTCCAGCCCCATGCCGAAGGCAAAGCCCTGATATTTCGCCGGATCGAGGCCGACACCCCGCAGCACGTTCGGGTGGACCATGCCGCAGCCGAGGATCTCCAGCCAGGCGTCCTGCTTGCCGATCGCCTCCGCGCTGATGTCCACCTCCATCGACGGCTCGGTGAAGGGGAAATGCGACGCGCGATAGCGCATCTTCACGTCATCGACCTCGAAGAAGGCGCGGCAGAACTCTTCCAGCACCCAGCGCAGATGGCCCATATGGGTGGTCTCGTCGATCACCAGCCCTTCGACCTGGTGGAACTGCGGCGTGTGCGTCTGGTCGGAGTCGGAGCGGTAGACGCGCCCCGGCGCGATGATGCGCATGGGCGGCTTGCGCTCCTGCATCGCGCGGATCTGGACCGGGCTGGTATGGGTGCGCAGCAGCAGGCGCGAGCCGTCGTCCTTCGTGTGGAAATAGAAGGTGTCGTGCTCCTGCCGGGCCGGATGCTCCGCCGGGCTGTTGAGCTTGGTGGAGTTGTTCTCGTCCGTCCCGATGTCCGGGCCTTTGGCGACCTCGAAGCCCATATCGGCG
>NZ_JAIFKJ010000303.1 GCF_019695415.1 Thiohalocapsa sp. | reverse complement strand
CGAACCCACACCATCAGCTTGGAAGGCTGAGGTTCTACCATTGAACTACACCCGCAGGGCTGTCGTGGCAGTCTCCATCCTGCGGTGACGCCGGTCGCGCCGCACCCTCCGCCTACCTTCTGCGTTGTGCGCTCGCCGATGGATCGGCGTGGAACGGTCCTCGGCAGGCAAGGCGGCAGGCAAGGGTTGCTTGGTGGAGGGGGGAGGATTCGAACCTCCGAAGGCTGAGCCGTCAGATTTACAGTCTGATCCCTTTGACCGCTCGGGAACCCCTCCAATCGACCGAGCGCGGCAGTATAAGTTCTCGTACGGCGATGGTCAACAGCTCGCGAGCTGCGGGCACAGTGTTCCACGCGGGCACCGAGCGGACACACCGAGGGCTCGCACGAAGCAGCACAGCAGCTCACACAAACCCGCAGCCGACGCGCCCGAGGCTTGCCTGCTGTGTGCGCCTGCCAATGCGGGGGAGAGGTACCTCAAGGGGTCCTCGACTGGGCCAGCTCGGCCGGGCCAGCTCGACTGTGCCACGCCACCGGTCGCACGCTCCCCAAGTTATGCCCTTCGCTCGCCGGTTTTCGGTTTGTCGCGCGAACAACCTACTGATGCCTTTTCTCTTCCTCGAACCTCGCCCCTCGAAACGCGCGACGGTCCGCGATAGACGGAGTCAGCGCCACCGCAGGCGCAAGCAGGCGTCTCAAACGCGCAGGAATCGGCGCGGCGAATGTTATCCTTATCCAACTATTTCAGACACGTCGTCCACGCTCACACTGTGCGGTGGACGTGAAGGCTCGCGAGGTGCAGCTAAACCTATGGAAGTCACCATTTTCGGCAGCGGCTACGTCGGCTTGGTCACGGGCGCCTGCCTGGCTGAAGTCGGCAATAACGTACTCTGCGTCGACGTGGACGCCCAAAAGATTGAACGCCTCAACGCGGGCGGCGTGCCAATCTACGAGCCGGGCCTCGACGACATGATTCGCCGCAACGCCGCAGCGGGAAGACTCGCCTTCAGCACGGATCTGGCAGCGGGCGTCGCTCACGGTCTGTTCCAGTTCATCGCCGTCGGCACGCCGCCGGACGAGGACGGTTCGGCCGATCTCAAGCACGTGTTGAGCGTTGCGACCACCATCGGCGAATGCATGGATACCTATCGGATCGTCGTAGACAAATCCACAGTCCCTGTCGGCACTGCAGATCGAGTCGCCGAGCGCATCCGCGAAAAGCAGCGTGAGCGTGGCGTCACCGTGGAGTTCGACGTTGTATCCAACCCCGAGTTTCTGAAGGAGGGCGCAGCTATCGAGGACTTCATGCGTCCAGACCGGATCGTCGTCGGCACAGACAACCCCCGCACGGGTGAGCTGTTGCGCGCGCTGTACGCCCCCTTCAATCGCAGTCACGACCGACTCATGGTGATGGACGTGCGCTCCGCTGAGCTGACCAAGTATGCGGCGAATGCCATCCTCGCCACCAAGATCAGCTTCATGAACGAGCTGTCCAATATCGCCGAGGCGGTTGGCGCGGACATCGAGCAGGTCCGCGTCGGCATCGGGTCGGACCCGCGCATCGGATATCAGTTCATCTATCCAGGCTGCGGTTACGGTGGCTCCTGCTTCCCGAAGGATGTCCGCGCCCTAGAGCGCACCGCCACTGCCGTCGGCTACACCGCCGAGCTGTTGCACGCGGTGGAGTCCGTTAACTTCCGCCAAAAAGAAATCCTGTTCCGCAAGATCGCCGACTACTTCGACGGCTCGCTGCACGGCAAGGTGATCGCCCTCTGGGGGCTCGCTTTCAAGCCCAACACAGACGACATGCGCGAAGCGTCCAGCCGCCGCTTGATGGAGCAGCTTTGGGACGCGGGGGCCAAGGTCCAGGCCTTTGATCCGGTGGCCATGGAAGAGACCAGACGTATTTACGGCGAGCGCGCCGATCTGACCCTTGTGGATGACCCGATGAGCACTCTGGACGGCGCAGACGCCTTGGCCATCGTCACGGAATGGACGCAATTCCGCAGCCCGGACTTCACGGCGCTGCGGGCGCGCCTGCGGCGTCCGGTCATTTTCGACGGGCGCAACATCCTCGACCACGGGCAGGTGACAGCGGCGGGTATCACGTACTTTTCCATCGGGCGTGGACCGATGGAGCCCCACGCCTGAGCGTCCTACAGCCTCCGGCGAGCCAGGCAGCGTCGCGCCTGGCTCGACAACGAAAAACGCCGGCCGCGTTTCCCGCAGCCGGCGTTTGTTTGTGGCAATGACCGATGGGCGCGCCGGCGCCGTCCGAGGGTCACCGAACGGCGCGCCGGGGCATCAGAAGCGATGGTTCCAGCTGATCTCGATGTCCATCTGCTCCATGTAGAGACTGCCGGTTTGCGCGCCGGTGATCTCCGGACTCGTTCCATCCACGGACTCCTTCGGCATATACGAGAAGGCCAAATTGAACTCGTCCTTGTCGCTATGCACATAGGTGCCGCCGAGCGTCAGGTGCCAACGTACTGTCGCAGGAGCGAGCACATTGAACAGGGCCTGCCGGTCGGTTTTCAGGAAGTCCGTGTTATAGCTCGCGCCGCCAAAGAACTTCCATTTCTCGCTCTGATCCCAGCGAACGCCCAGCTTGAACACGTCCATGCTGTCCCAGCCAAAGCCCAGACCGGCATCGCCGCCGAGGCAGTAAGACGGCTTCGGCGAGGCTCCGAAACACGGTGTGAGGTCAAGGTCGTTGGAGTTCGAAATAGCATCAATCTCGTTGTAAAAGATGTGCTGGTAGTCGAACGCGACCGTCACTTCCGGGCGCACCTTGTAGGCAAGGCCGAAATTGAACATCGCCGGGATGTCGAAAGAGCCGCCATCGGCGAAGAGGCCGCTGTAGTCGTCGAAGTCCGACATAAACATCTTCGTCCGGTACGACAAGCCCAGCGCCAACTGCTCGGTGACTTCGCCGTACCAGCCGAAGTGCAGGCCAACGCCGTAGGACCAGTCCTTATCGTTGTTGGTGACCTTATCCGGGTTCACCGACGCCGCTCGGAACGGCTCCAAGCCCTTGACTTCCATGCTTTGCACCGCAAACACGGGCGCAATGCCAAAGGCCTGGTTGTCGGCCAGCTTGATGGTGTAAGGCACCTCGATGAAGAGCTGCTCCAGATTGACACCCGTGGGCTCGGTGGCCGTCAGGAAACCGTTGGGGTTGCCGTTTTGGCTCCCTGGGATGGGCTGCGTAACCGGCACTGGTGCTCCGTTTTGAATAAGTACCCTTCCCGTTGGACTAAAGGGTGGAACGGTTTCGAACACCGGTTGCCCGCCGACTACGCGTTGGTTGGGCGCCGGTGCGAAGTTCTCCCACACTGCATTGGGATAATCGGTGTTCATACCGCCGTTGCCGTAGATACTGATACCAATGGTCGAGCGGTCGTTGATCGGATGGTTGTAACCGATGCTCGGGATCAAAAACCAATCGCTGTCGCTATCGAACTTGCCCGGCGTCACAAAACCGCCTGTGGGGAACTGCACGTCAAAATTTGGCCCGCCTGGACCGGCCGTTGCGGGTACCGTCTGCGTCGCAAAATCGCTGTTGGCCTCGTAGCCTCGGTCCGACGGATTGAAGAAGGCGACGCCGATGTCGAAGCGACGACCGAGAAACGCCATGCCCGCCGGGTTGGTGGCACTCACGAGCGTATCCTGCGGCAGCGCAGTCGCGACACCCGCCATGGCCTTGGACTTCGTACCCCAGCCGTGGGCGAAGTAGCCGTTGGTCGCCCAAGCCGTCGCCGGCAGGGCAAGCGCCAATGTCAGCGCGGCAACCAGGGGCCGTCTGACCATCGCTGTTGTTTCCATAAGTCCCCCCTTGAGTGGTTGGTCCTCCGGCACCAGCGACCGGAATTTTTGCGTTCAAGCCACTGGCACACCGACCCGCGTCGCCGGCCACAGGGCAGAGCGCGCTCAGCGCAACAGTGTTGCTCCGATACAATACTAGCCCGAGCTTGCGGATTGTCAACGGGACACTGTAGGCGCAACGCTGATCCTTGCTAGTCAACCCTCGCCAACACTCGATCAACGGTTCGCGCGCCGCTGGCCGAGCGGCGAAGGGCGCAAAGCCGCGACGCGAGACTGTTGTGCATCAGCAACAGTGCCGGCTGTGGGCCCTTCGTCGCAGCCAAGGTTCACCGGGCCGGCTCAGTGTGCATGCTGCGACACGACGCAGGCCGGCGGCGCAGGTCCGCACCAAATGGCCCGATGCGCGCGCCATCACGGCGCGGAATGCAAACGGTTGATCGCGAGCTGGAAACGACCTTCGATCAGGTCGGGCAGGATACGGACGGCATCGTCCACGACGTCTAGAATCGCTGCTGCGTCCGCCTGGGACGGCCGGCCGAGCACATAGCCCACCACCCGTGATTTCTCGCCGGGGTGCCCGATGCCGATGCGCAGGCGCCAGAAGTCGCGGCTGCCCAGCGCGTTGATGCTGTCGCGCATGCCGTTATGCCCCGCATGACCACCACCCAGCTTCAGCTTGGCGCGACCGGGCGGCAGATCGAGCTCGTCATAGGCGATGAGGATCTGCTCGGGCGGAATATCGAAATAGCGTGAGACGGCGACCACGGACCGTCCGCTGTGATTCATGAATGTCGTGGGCTTGAGGAGCCGCAGGTCGACGCCGCCGACCGTGACCCGGGCCATGACGCCATGGAACTTGGCCTCCGCCCGGAACTCGCCATGGTGCAGCTCGGCCAACCGGTCGACGAGCCAAAAACCGGCATTATGCCGGGTCAGTGCATAATCGGGCCCGGGGTTACCGAGCCCGATCACGAGACGAATGCCGGGATGGGACATGACCCAAGACGCCAGTACAGACCGGGCTTCGCCCGCTCAGCCGCGGGCGACTGCAGGGCCACCAAGGCGAGCGCGGTGGCCCTGTCGAGCGCAGCGCGGGCTGGCTGCTATTCGCTCGCCGTCTCGCCGCCTTCCGCAGCGCCCTCGTCGCCCTCTTCGGCGGCTTCTTCTTCGCCGCCGCCGGCATAAGCTGCTTGAATACTGACGACCGGCGTGTCCGGATCCATGGCATGGGTCAGCTCGACCCCCTCGGGCAGCTTGAGGTCGGACACCAACATGACGTCACCCACCTCCATTTTGCCCATATCCACCGCGATGTATTCGGGCAAGTCCTTCGGCAGGCAGGTGATTTCCACTTCCGTCAAGTTGTGCGACACCACGCCGCCCTGCTTCACACCGATGGCCGTCTCTTCGTTATCGAAGTGAACCGGCACGCTCATGCGCAGCTTCTCATCGGCGCTGACACGCTGGAAGTCCACATGGATGACGAACGGCTTAGCCGGGTGGCGCTGCAGGTCCTTCAGCACGACCTTGGTCGTTTCGCCCTCGAGCTTCAAATCCAGCAGGCTGGAGTAGAAGGCCTCGTAGTCGAGCTGGCGGTACAGCTCACTATGCAGCACCGAGACCATTTGCGGTTCCCGATGGCCACCATAGACGATGCCCGGCACCAGACCCTCGCGACGCAGGCGGCGGCTCGCACCCTTCCCCCCGTCAGTCCGCGGCTGGGCAGCGATTTCGAAGGTTTCGCTCATTTGCAATCTCCAAGAAAACCCGGTGCCGCCCCCCGCGACCAGGTGAGCAGCACCCCCGGGCCATCGCACGAGGCAATGGCCGTGTTAAGGGCACCTCGAAAAATTCGAGGTGCCCGTGCGGGGCAGGACGCCCCGCCATTTTCGGCGACGCAAGTCGCTGAACATGAAGCAGCCGGGAAACCGCCCAGTGTCTGAACAAGCCCGGCCCCGTCCGATTGTTGGCCAGGACGGCAAATCATCGGCTTCTAGCCGGACGGCATCGGCGCCCTGGCGCCGATGCCGCAATGCACGTCGGTAACACCGGCGACCGCAGCGGCCGCCCAGCGCCCTCAGTCGACGAACAAC
>NZ_JAIFKJ010000511.1:5197-5918 GCF_019695415.1 Thiohalocapsa sp. | reverse complement strand
TTCTACTTCCCGCAGTGCGGATGCTGTGCAAGCGTTCGCTGTGCCGGGCGCTTCGGCGGACGTCCGGCCGTCCCGCGGGCCCCGTTTTACGGGGTCAGCGCAGGTTCTTCTTGAAGGCGGGTATGTCGGCGTTTCGCGCCTTGGAGAAATTGGCGAAGGTGAGACTGGCAGACAGCAGCGAGACGTCGGTGAAATCGGCGTCGGTCACGTCGGCATGACGGAGAACGGCCCCCATCAGCTGGGCGCCTGCGAGATTGGCGCGGGTGAGATTCGCGCGGTGCAGATTGACGTCGCGAAGCAATACGCCGCGCAGGTCCGCGCCGATGAGGCTGGCCTCGCGCATGTTGGCGAGGTTCAGCACCGATGGGACGCGGCCATCGACGCCGCCGAGCCGGGCGCCATCGAGCTTCGCGCCCACCAGCTTTACGCCATTCAGATGGGTGGCCTGGATGTCTGCATCCGTCAGGTCGCACCCGCTCATCAATGCTTCGATCAGCAGAGAGTCCTTGATTCGAGCTCGCTGCAGCAGGCAATTGTGCAGGCAGGCATTCGAGAGATCGGTGCGCTCGATGACGGCATCGGACAAGTCCGCATAGTGCAGGTCCACGTAGCGTAGATCGCATGCCAGCAGCCGAGCCACGCGCAGGTCGGTGGTGGTGAGGAACGCGCCGATGCACGGGGCGCCGGCCCCGAGCCAGGCCGGAGCAGGCGGGGCGCAGGG
>NZ_JAIFKJ010000511.1:0-5187 GCF_019695415.1 Thiohalocapsa sp. | reverse complement strand
GGGTGGGGGAATGTGGGGGGCGGGGATCGGGGGGTGCGGGGCCGCGGATGAGGGGTCCGGTAAGGTCCGGTAGGGGCGGGTCCACGTGGGGGAGATCGCAGGCCAGCAGGCGGGCGCCGCGAGGGTGGGTGGTGGTGAGGACCGGGCCGCTGCCGGGAGAGCCGTCACTCAGCTTGGCCTGGTCGAGCAGGGCGCCGTTCAGATTGGCCCCGTCGAGCTGCGTGCGGAACATGATGGCGCTCGTGAGCCGGGCGCCGCGCAGGTCGGCTCCAACGAGGTCGGTCTCGTGCAGCCAAGCGCCGCTGAGGTCTGCGCCGCGCAGATCCGCGCCATCGAGGACGTCGTCACGCAGGTCGGCACCGACGAGGCTGTCCGCCTCGACGGTGCGCAGCACCTCACCCGTCTGCTGACGTCTGATCTCGATCATGGCCGTGTCGGGCGGCGTCTCTCACTACCACCCATGCCGACGGTAAAGCCGCCATTGGGCATAGTCCGGTCCGTAACGATAGAGATCGCGGATGAACTGGCGGTGCCGGGGCGTTGCCCAGCGATAGGCGGGGTCGTAAACATACGCCTGCTGCCACGCATGGTGGCCCGGCAGCCAGTAGGCGCCGGCAATCTGCGCTGGAATCATGCTCAGCAACGCGATGATGCCCGCCGAGATCAAGATGCGCTTCAGCGTTCGCATGGTGCACCTCCCATCATGATGATCCCAATCACAGTGTAGACCCTCACACCCTACTCAGCCTTTGCCTCGCGCCCAGTAATCCATGCCCGTTGCGGGCGGCGCGGGTGCCGGCTCGAAGCGCCGTCCGGTACCCTCGAAGAAGCGCAGGAAGAACTCGAACAAGACGAGCCGGCTCGTCTGGATGCTCACCAGCAGCCCTTCCAGAGCGATGACGATCACATTGCCGAGGATCAGAACGAGCGCAGCGCTCAGGATGCCCGGCATACCCTCGGCGATGGTGATGACCACGAGCTCCAGCGCTGCGTGGGCCAGCGCGAAGGCGCCGACCCGGGCAAAGGACACGGTGTTCAGCAGCAGCGAGAACGTGGACTCCGCGAGGTGGCCGACGCCGGCGATGACGGCCACCGGATCGCGCTTCGTCCAGAGTCGGTTGCCGACACACAGCAGTAGGCCAACGGCTGCGCCCCATAGTGCAACGGGCCAGACCAGGGCCGCCAGCAGGCTCCAGTAGACCAGCAGCTGTGCAGCATCGGCCACGCCCTCCGAGCGGCCTTGGCCGCGCCAGCAGGACTGGACCGTATGCAGCAGCAGACCCAGGGTCAGCACCAAGGCGCCGAAGCCCACAGGTACCGCGAGGATCATCAGCGGCGCATCCAGCGGCCGCACCCAGAGCGGGTCAATGAGGTGCTCGTAGCCAAAGACGTCGCCGTAAGCCAGACCGAAGCCGGTGGCCGCGATGCCGCACACCACGAGCAGTGGCCATGCCGGTGTCAGCCGGCGCACCAGCAGGCCGGCAATGGCGATGACGGCGCCATGACCGACGTCACCGCACATGTATCCGAACAGCAGCGGCACCAGCAGCGCGACCCAGGTGGTGGGGTCCGCCTCTCCGGGGCCGGGGGCACCGACGGACTGCGCGAAGACCTCGAATGGCCGTTGCCCGAAGCCGGGGCGCAGAACCGACGGCGGGGCGACGTCCGTTGGCGGCTCAGGCAGGGTGGCACGGCCGCGGACGCCGGCTGCCGCGAGGGCGTGCTCCAGGCTCGCCACGTTGGGCTCGCTGGTCCAGCCGGTGATCCAGCAATAGCGTCCGTCGCAGCGGATGTTCTGGGCGGTCTGCCGTAACCAGTCGATGCGCTCCATCGTGCCGGCAGCGTGGTGAAGCCCGTGCCGCCGGGCACCCTCGCGCAACTCCAGCTCCAATGCCTGTAACTCCTGCGCGATTTCCGCAACTTGGGGCAGCACCTCGGCGGCAGCCGCGGCCGGGCCGCCTCGCCAGTCGAGCACCGGCAGGCATTAGCCGCCAAGGGCGCTTGCCCAAGCCCCTGACGCTTTGACGTCGTCGACTGCTCCGAGCCAAAGCCAGGCGCCGGGGGTGCCGGGGCGGAATGACCGCCGCAGTCCCGCCCCTCTCTGCGGAGGGGGGACTCCGGCCCGCCCAGCGGCCTCGGCCGCTGCTTCCGGCAGCACCAGGCAGTATGCGGACAAAGGCGGGCCGACGGCGGCCAATGCGCCTAGGTCCAGCGCCGGTGCTTGCTCGGCCAGCGCCGGCAGCAAGTCGTGCCAGCGCAGCAAGAGCCGGTGCCGATCGCGGAGCACTGCGATACGCTCGACCCGGTCTTGGACCGCCTGCACCCAGGCATCGATTCGCCCCAAGGCTGCGCGTGCGGACAGCTGAACCGGCAGTGTGCAGCAGCGCCCCTGATAGGCCGGGCGCGGCCAGAGATGCCCGTAGCTTGCCGTCAGTGCCCGGTAACGGTGGATGAGGGTGGTCAGCTCGCCCAGGCCGGGCGCGATGCCGGAGGTCCCGGTCCACTCGAACTGCACGGTGCGCAGATCGGCGAGGCCCCGGATCGCATCGCCCGCGTCCGCCTCGGGAACGACCACCTCGAACCAAGCTGTGAGCGCCGGGCGGAGTGCCATACGAATCTGCGCCTCCTAGCTGCCAGCAGCAAGGCGCGGGCCGGACACGGGCCCGAACGTGCATCCTTAATCCTGGCTGCTGGGGAGAAAATGGGCTCATGCCAGCGGAACCCATCCCGCTATCCAGAGTATGGCTCACCTGTTGGCGCCGTTTGCCTTCATTGCTCTTCCCTCCCTGAGATGGACTGGGTCGGCCCACAGGCTCGGCTGCTGAGCCACCAGCCGCGCTAGACTTCCCGCCAGTCGAAGGATCAGGCACCACCCGCGCTGTCGCGCCCCCATGCTCACCGTCATCCGCTCCAATCGCGTCGAACAACTGGTTGCCGAGCTGGCCCGGCAGCTGGTGACGTGGCCGCCTGCGTCCCTATTCACGCCGGCAACGGTGGTGGCCGCGAGTCCAGCCATGGCTCGCTGGGTCAATCTCAGGCTCGCCGAGGTGTGCGGCGTCGCAGCGAATCTGGACTACCCGCTGCCGGCGACCTTCGTCTGGCGCCTGGCTCGCGGTCTGCTGGATGACCTGCCCGACGCCGACCCTCTGGCGCTTGACGCCATGGCCTGGCAGGTGTTCGCCGAGCTGCCGGTGCTTTTACCCGAGCCTGCATTCGTGCCCCTGCGACGCTATTTGCACGGCGACACTGACGGCCGTAAGCGCTGGCAGCTTGCGGCGCGCATCGCCGATGTCTTCGACCGCTGCCAGCTCTACCGCCCGGCGCTGGTTCGGGCCTGGACTGACAACCGCGAGGGGGAAGAGTCCGAGACGGTCGTCACTGAGCCCTGGCTGGGGCCGCTCTGGCGACGGCTGGTGGCGGGCCGTGAGCACCAGCAGCGGGTGGCCGTGCTGGACCGGCTGCTGGAGGCGCTCGCGCAGCCGCAGGTACCCGGTACCTTGCCGGAGCGTGTGGCGGTGTTCGCGGTCTCAAGCCTGCCGCCGGTGCTGGTGCAGGTGTTCGAGGGCCTATCGCGCCATATCGATGTCGATCTCTACCTGCACACGCCGACCGGGGAGTTCTGGTCCGATCTGGTCTCGCAGAAGACCCTCGCCCGCAAGCGCCTGCGCGAGCCGGAATATGCGGAGCTCTGGGAAGCGCGCAACCCGCTCCTCGGCTCCTGGGGCCGCCAGGGCCAGGCGCTGCATGATCTGCTGTTGCAGGAGGAAGCGCCGCTCGCAGACCGTGACGCCTATGTCACCGACTGGCCGGATACCCTGCTGGGGCGGCTGCAGCGGGATCTCTTCGAGCTGACACCGGTGCCGGACGAGTGCACGCCCGTGACCCCAGACGACTCGGTACAGGTCCATCTCTGCCACAGCCCGGCGCGGGAGTGCCAGGTGCTGCATGACAGCCTGCTTGCGCTGTTCGAGGCCGAGCCGGACCTGCGCCCGGAAGATGTCCTGGTGATGGTGCCGGACATCGCCCGCTATGCACCGGATGTCGCCGCTGTCTTCGACCGGCATCGTGCAGACCTTGCAGCGGGCACTCCCAAGCATGGGGCCGAAGCCGCCGACGTTCTCCCCTACATCCCTTGGAACCTCTCGGACATCGCCGTCGCCGACGAGCATCCGCTGGTGCGTGTCTTCCTGCGACTGCTGGCGTTGCCGGAGAGCCGCTTCACCCAGTCCGAGGTGCTGTCCTATCTGGACGTCCCGGAGCTGGCAGCCCACTTCGGCCTGGACGACGATGCCGTGACCCGGGTGCGCGACTGGCTCGCCGCGTCCAACCTGCGCTGGGGCCTGGACGGCGCCCACCAGACCAGGCTCCAACTGCCGCAGACCGAGCAGAACACCTGGGCCCAGACCGAGGCGCGGCTCTTCGCCGGTTATGCGCTCGCTGGGCCAATGGACGACGCGAGCTTTGCCGGCATCGCACCGGTGGCCGGCGTGGAAGGGGCCGGTGCCGAGGCGCTCGGCCATTTCTGGCGGCTCTTCGACTACCTGCGCGATGCGGCCCGGCGCCTTGCTGAGCCCCGCACCGCTGCGGATTGGCAGCGCGAGCTGGGCCGGCTGATCATGGACTTTTTCGGCGCGCGGGACGATCCGGATGGTCGGCTCCAGCGCATCCGCGACGCCGTCGCCGAGCTCGCCGAGCAGGCCGCCGACATCGACGAGCGCCTGAGCCCGGCCCTGGTACGCACCTGGCTCACCGAGCGTGTGGGCGGCACCGGCACCGAGCGCCGCGGCGGCCGATGGTTCTCTGGCGGCGTCACCTTCTGCGGCATGCGCCCGCTGCGCAGCCTGCCGTTCCAGGTCATCTGCGTGCTGGGCCTGAACGACGACGCCTTCCCGCGCCGGGACCGCCCGGTGGAATTCGACCCCATGCGCCGCGCCTGGCGCCCGGGCGACCCGCGCAAGGCGGACGAGGACCGCTACCTGTTCCTGGAGACCCTGCTCGGCGCCCGCCGTCGGCTTTATCTCAGCTGCGTCGGCCGTGACATTCGCAGCAACCAGCCGCGGCAGCCTTCCGTGCTGCTGCGGGAGCTGCTGGACCATGTGGACCAATACTTCGCCAACGGCCGAGACGGCGGCTCACTCAGCGAGGCCATCACTCGCGTTCACCCGCTCCAGCCCTTCAGTCCGGCAC
>NZ_JAIFKJ010000594.1 GCF_019695415.1 Thiohalocapsa sp. | reverse complement strand
GTCAACACGCTGGGCCAGTTCGCCAAACACCCCCGCGTCAGCGCCCTGCGCAGATTCATCACCGGCTGGTATTTATCCTACCTGTCGGCCGATCACGCCCGCGCCGGCCTCGGGGACGGCGCCCAGGAGCGGCTATCGGCCACCGGCGATAACCTGCCCAACGTGATCCAATACTTGCAGGAGCAGCACCCGGAGCGTCTGGAAAAGGTCCTGGAGACGCTCGCCCGGCGCGTGCCCCGGCTGGAACGGGTCGATTCGGACTATCTGGCGGATGGGCGGCTTCTGCTGCAGATCAAGGACGCGCCCTTCAAGCGGCCCATTTTGTCCAAGTACGCCTCGGATGGTACGCTCAAGATGTTGGCCTACCTGACCGTGCTCTACGATCCCGATCCGGCGCCGTTGATCGGCGTTGAAGAGCCGGAAAATCAGCTTCACCCCCGCCTCTTGCCGGAACTGGCCGAGGAGTGCCGGCTGGCGGCTGCGCGCAGTCAGTTGATGGTCACCACGCACTCGCCCTTCTTCGTCAACGGACTGCGACCTGAAGAGGTCTGGGTGCTCTATCGAAAGCCTGACGGCTACACAAGAGCTCGCCGCGCAGCCGATATGCCGGAGATTGAGGAATTTATGGAACAGGGAGCCTTGTTGGGGCACCTGTGGGCCGAGGGCCATTTCGACGTCGGAGACCCCTTGACGGCCTCTGACTAATCCAGGAGAACCCAATGACCAACCCCGACGCCGAAGCCGCGCTGGAAGACGCCACCCTCGATCTCTTCGCCGAACTGGGCTGGGAGACGGTGGATGCCTACCACGAGCGCTACGCCGAGGGTGGCCCCGGCCAAGGTCCCTATCTGGGCCGCGCCACCCGCCACCAGGTCGTGCTCCGGCCCCGGCTCCGCGCCGCGCTGGAGCGCCTCAACCCGCACCTGCCCCCGATAGCGCTGGAGCAGGCCATCCAGCAGCTCACGCGCGACCGCGGCGCCCTCAGTTTGGCGCGGGCCAATCAGGAGGTCTACCACCTGCTCAAGAAGGGCGTCAAGGTCGCCTATAACACTGGAAACATCGCGCAGGGCGAGGAGCAACTGGTGAAGGTGCGCGTCATCGACTGGGAACGGCCCCAGAACAACGACTTCCTCGTCGCCCAGCAATTCTGGATCACGGGCGAGGTCTACACCAAACGGGCCGATCTGGTTGGCTTCGTCAACGGCTTGCCCCTCCTCTTTGGCGAGCTGAAGGCTCACTACCGCCGCGTGAAGGATGCCTATCGCCACAACTTCGGCGAGTACAAGGCCACCATCCCCCAGCTCTTCTGGTACACGAGCTTCGTGATCCTCTCCAACGGCAGCGACGCACGCATCGGCACCATCACGGCCGATTGGGACTACTTCAGCCAGTGGAAGAAGATCAACGACGAGGGCGAGGAAGGCACAATCTCCCTGGAGACGCTGCTGCGGGGCACCTGTGATCTTTGGCGCTTCCTGGACCTGATCGAGAACTACGTGCTCTACCAGGAGGTGCGCGGCGGTCTGCGCAAGATCGTGGCTATGAATCACCAGTACTTGGGCGTCGAAAACGCCATCCAGGCCGTGCGGAACATCGAGGAGAACGAAGGGCAACTCGGCGTCTTCTGGCACACGCAGGGTTCGGGCAAGAGCTTCTCTATGGTCTTCTTCTCCCAGAAGGTGCTGCGCGTGGTGTCCGGCAACTGGACCTTCGTGGTGGTCACCGACCGGCGCGGGCTGGACGACCAGATCTACAACAATTTCGCCCGCACCGGGGCTGTCATCGAGCCGGAGCACCGCATCCGCGCCCAGAGCGGCGAGCATCTCAAGCAACTGCTGCGCGAGGATCACCGCTACGTCTTCACCCTGATCCAGAAGTTCCACACCCGCGACGGGGGGCGCTATCCCACGCTTTCGGAGCGCGATGACAACATCGGATTGACGGACGAGGCCCACCGCAGCCAGAAGGATTCCCGGGGGGTGAAATGG
>NZ_JAIFKJ010000092.1 GCF_019695415.1 Thiohalocapsa sp. | reverse complement strand
GACATCGAGGAGTTCCTCGACCTGCGCAAGAACACCGGCGACGACCGCCGCCGCACCCACGACATGAACACCGCCAACTGGGTGCCGGACCTGTTCATGAAGCGCGTCGCCGAGGACGACATGTGGTCGCTCTTTAGCCCGGACGAGACGCCGGACCTGCACGACCTCATGGGCCAGGCCTTCGAGCAGGCCTACACGGCTTACGAGGAACGCGGCGAGCGCGGCGACCTGCGCGTCTACAAGCAGGTCAAGGCCGTCGACCTGTGGCGCAAGATGCTGGCCATGCTGTTCGAGACCGGCCACCCCTGGATCACCTTCAAGGACCCCTGCAACCTGCGCTATACCAACCAGCACGTCGGCCAGGTGCACAGCTCCAACCTCTGCACCGAGATCACGCTGCACACCAACGACCAGGAGATCGCCGTCTGCAATTTAGGCTCCGTCAACCTGGCCAACCACGTGGGCGCCAACGGCCTGGACACCGCCAAGCTCCAGAAGACCGTCGGCACCGCCATGCGGATGCTCGACAACGTCATCGACTACAACTTCTACAACGTCCCGCAGGCGCGCAAGTCCAACCTGCGCCACCGCCCCGTGGGGCTCGGCATCATGGGCTTCCAGGACGCGCTCTATAAGCTCGGCATACCCTACGCGAGCCCCGAGGCCGTGCAGTTCGCTGACCAGAGCATGGAGATCCTGAGCTGGCACGCCATCAGCGCCAGCACGGACCTGGCCGAGGAGCGCGGTCGTTACCAGAGCTTCTCCGGCAGCCTCTGGAGCCAGGGGATTCTGCCCATCGACAGCGTCCGGCTACTGGAAGAAGGCCGCGGCGGCTATCTGGAGATGGATTCCAGCACCACGCTGGACTGGGACCGGCTGCGCGAGCGGGTGACCACCGTCGGCATGCGCAACAGCAACTGCATGGCCATCGCCCCGACGGCCACCATCAGCAACATCTGCGGCGTCAGCCAGTCCATCGAGCCGACCTATCAGAACCTGTTCGTCAAATCGAACCTCTCCGGCGAGTTCACCGTCGTCAACCCCTACCTGGTGGCCGATCTGAAGGAGCGCGGCCTCTGGGACCGCGTCATGGTCAACGACCTCAAGTACTACGACGGCAGCGTCCAGCAGATCGACCGCGTGCCCGAGGACCTGAAGCAGACCTACGCAACGGCGTTCGAGATCGACGCCCGCTGGCTGGTGGAGGCCGGCAGCCGCCGCCAGAAATGGCTCGACCAGGCCCAGAGCCTGAACCTCTACATGAGCGAGCCCTCCGGCAAGAAGCTCGACAACCTCTACAAGCTCGCCTGGGTGCGCGGTCTCAAGACCACCTATTACCTGCGCTCCATGGGCGCCACCCACGTCGAGAAGTCCACCATGGACGATGCGAGCAAGGCGAATCGCCTCTCCGCCGTCGGCGGCAACTACGTCTCCCTCGGCAAAGGCAAGTCGAATGGGAAAGGGAATGGGGCTGCGGAGCCTGCTGCGTGCTCGGTGATTGATCCGGAGTGTGAGAGCTGCCAATAAGGGGGAGGTGCGGAGTACGGAGTACGCAGTACGGGGGCGCGCCGCCGACCGGGACCGCCGGCTTCCCCGCCGGCCTGCGCGGCGAAAGCCGCGCTGGTCCGACCTGGGAGCACGAGCCTGGCCAGAGCCCAGCCATCCCGCCCCGAATATGGCTATATCGCCATACCTCTGCTACCCTGATCGATGACCGAGCCGACCTTTGAGTGGGACGAAGCCAAGAATCTGGCCAACCAGCGCAAGCACGGCGTTGCCTTCGAGGACGCGCAGCACGCGTTCCGTGACCCGCGCCGCCTCATTGCCAAGGATGATAAGAACAGCCAGTCGGAGGAACGGTTCTACTGCTTCGGTCTCGACAACGCAGGCCGCGGAATCCTGACTGTCAGGTTCACCTATCGCGCACGCCGCATACGCACTGTCCCTTATACACATATC
>NZ_JAIFKJ010000547.1 GCF_019695415.1 Thiohalocapsa sp. | reverse complement strand
CCAGCCCGCTGCCAGCTCCACCACCATGGCGGCCAGGGTCAAATAGACCACCCAGCGGGTACGTCGTTCGGCGCTCTGCTCGGCAGGGGTCGAGAAGTCGTGGCTGTGCTGCCAGGCGGCGATATCTTGTCGTTGCATCGGTGGGGGCCGTCTGCTCGGGCTGTTGCTGAAAGCCTACCTTGGCCGCGCGGTTCGCGCGTCAGTTGCCCGTGCCGGCACGCCTAAACGTCAACGGACTTGGCGCTGAGCCAAGGCTCGGATCATCGCCCAGCGACGCTGCCGGCGGCTGCGCTCGCTCAAGAGCCCGGCCAGGACGCGCAGCCATGCGCGCATGCGCCATGGGCTTCGCCTTGCGGCATCTTCATGCCGGGACGCTGGCGCAGACGGCATCTGCATTCTTTGCACGAAATGCTGTTCGCTGTAGGTGCTCATGGGCGTGTGCCCCGCAGGGCGGATCTGGACCTATCGCCGCCGTGGGTATGGGTGAATCCGTTAGCCGCCGAATTGGGCAAGATAATGCCAACAAGAACGCTTCGCAATAGCATATGCGGGGATCACCGTTCCTGGAAGCGGGCGCGGGTGCCGGGCGATGCCCTACAGCGCTTTCACATACAGGCAGGCGCCGATGAGCGGGCAGTGGTACTCGGGCGGCAATTTCCAGGGCTTCAGCCGAGCAGAGCCTGCGCGGCGCAGTGCGTCTTCGGAGGCCTCCCGGCCGGTCACTCGGGGACGATGCGCAGCAGTGCGCCGTCCGGCGCATCTGTGAGCACGTAGAGCTCGCCGTCCGGCCCCATGCGGACGTCGCGCACGCGCTCGCCGATCTCAAGCTTCTCCTTGCCGACGATGCGGCCTCCCTCGAGGTCCAAGCGCTGCACCTCCTGAAACTTGAGTGCGCCGGAGAAGAGATCGCCCCGCCAGTCGGGAAAGCGCTCGCCGGTGTAGACGGTCAGGCCGCTCGGGGCTTTGGATGGAGTCCAAACCAGCAGCGGGTCGGTAACACCGGGGCGCTCGGTCTCGTCGGAAACGGGCGGGCCCCAGTATTCGTTGCTGTAGGTGACCTCGGGCCAGCCATAGTTGTTGCCGGGCTCGATGCGGTTCAGCTCGTCACCGCCGCGGGAGCCGTGCTCGTTGGCGTAGATCACGCCGCTCTGCGGATGGCGGGTCATGCCCTGGATGTTGCGGTGGCCCCAGCTGTAGGTCTCGGGTTTGGCGTCGGCTTTGTCCTTGAGCGGATTGTCCGCAGGCGCCTCGCCATCCTCGGTGAGCCGGACGACGGAGCCGAAGTGCGTGCCTGGGTTTTGCGCTTGGTTGCGGATGTTCTCGCCGCGAAAGGACACAGGCGGGTTGCCGCCGTCGCCGATGCTCATCAAAAGTGTGCCGTCCGGCAGCCACAACAGCCGAGAGCCAAAGTGCTGGCCTCCGGACTTCCAGTCGGCGTTGCGGAAGATCACTTCCGTGTCCAACAGGCGTTTGCCATCCGGCCCTAAGCGGCCACGGGCCAGGGCGGTGCGGTTCCTGTCTTCATCGCCCTGGGCAAAGGTGAGATACACCAGCCGGTTCGATGCGAAACCGGGGTGCAGCGCCACGTCCAGCAGGCCGCCCTGACCGCAATCGCCGCAGATCTCGGGCAGGCCAGTGACGGGGGTCGGGTTCAGCTTGCCGTCGCGCAGCAGTCGGAGCCGTCCGGGCCGCTCGGTGATCAGGGCGTCGCCGTTTGGCAGCCAGGCGATAGCCCAAGGGTGCTCAAGGCCGCGCACGACCTCCTCGGCGCGCCAGCCGGATGCGTCCGGGATATCCGTGTCCGTCGGCTCGATGGAGCCCGCCGGGGCGGAGCAGCCGATCAGCAGGGCGGCCAGGCTCGCCGCCACCAAAGCGGGTGCTGCGTGCGTGCGAGAGCACCGGTGGATCGCCGCCGGCGGGTGATTTGGGCTGCAGTGCATGGGTGCTGGTCTCCTCGGTGTCGATGCCACTACTTGCTCTGTTGCGTCCTGGCTTGCAGGACAGGCTTAGGCGGCTGGGCGCAGATCGGGCCCAGACCGGGCTCAGACGGGGCTCAGACGGGGCCAGGACGGGCGCTGGCTGACATCCGGCGCTTCTGCCTGCCCCCGTGAGTATCCGTTGGCTTTGCGCCCGTGAGACCATGAAGATCGGTTTAGCGCCCGCCTTAGGCAATGCCGCCAGATGCAGTTTCTCGCCGATCTTCTGAGTGCCCTCCTGAACGCGACCATCATCGGCTTTGCCCTGCTGATTCTCGTGCTCGGCGCCCAGGACGACTTGCAGGACGCCGTACCGCAGGCGGACTTGGACAGCGCCCCGCCGACCGTGGTGGCCGCCGGCGACACACCCCGCAGCGTCATCGTGCACCTGTTCGAATGGCGCTGGGACGACATCGCCGCCGAGTGCGAGGGCTTTCTGGGTGCCGCGGGCTACGGCGCCGTGCAGGTGTCACCGCCTAACGAGCACCGCCGCGTTGCGGGCGGCCCCTGGTGGCAGCGCTACCAGCCCGTCAGTTACGCGCTCGAAAGCCGCAGCGGCGACGCCGACGCCTTCGCGGACATGGTCAGGCGTTGTGCGGCGGCCGGCGTCAAGATCTACGCCGATGCCGTGATCAACCACATGACAGGCCCTCCCTTCGCCGAGGATCCACTCTGGGGCATTGGTAGTTCCGGCAGCCCGTATGACTACTACGATTATCCGGGGCTGTTGCCCGGCGACTTCCATAGTCCCCGCTGCGACGTTGACGGCCGCTACACCGATCGCGCGGCGGTGCAGCGCTGCAACTTGGGCGCACGGGCAGATTTGAATACGGATGCAGACCGAGTTCAGAACCGCATCGGCAACTACCTCAACACGCTGGTGAAGCTGGGCGTGGCAGGCTTTCGGATCGACGCCGCCAAGCACATGGCGGCCGCTGACATCGCCGGCGTCCTTGCCCGGGTGCAGGGTTTGCCCTTTGTCTACCAGGCCTTTCCGGAGCAGCCGGGTGATGCGGTCCGCATCAGCGAGTATCTCGGCAACGGCGCCGTCACCGAGCTGGACTACAGCCGCAGGCTCGCCGCGGCTTTCCGCGCTGGTGATATCGGCGTGCTCCGGAACTTGCAGCCTGGTCTCGGTGCTGATGACCTGGTGCCGGGCGAGCGTGCTGTGGTCTTTGTGGACAGCCATGAGAGCCGGCGTGCACCTCTGGCAGCGGGGGGCGGGACGGCGCTGCTGAGTCCGGCCGACGGGCCCCTGTACCACCTTGCCAACCTCTACATGCTCGCCTGGCCCTATGGCACGCCGCGGGTGATTTCCGGTTATGCCTTCAGCGACGCCGGCGCCGGCCCACCGACCGACACAGAGGGCAAGACGCAGCCCGTGCACGGGCCGGATGGGCTCGGCTGTCGCAACGCCTGGCATTGCGAGCATCGACACCCGGCCATTGCCGGCATGGTGGGCTTCCGCAACCACGTCGGCGATGCGGAGCTCGCCAACTGGTGGAACGACGACGTCGGGCGCATCGCCTTCGGCAGGGGCGAGCGCGGTTTCGTCGTCATCAACAACACCGACGAGCCCATGCGCCAGTGGCTGCGCACCGGATTGCCGGCGGGGCGCTACTGCAACGCGGTGGTGAGTCGCGCCGCCAGCGGTGCCTGCGTGCTGCATGGCGTGCCGCGTGCGGACGCCCAGGATGCATCAGGTAGTGAGGATGCCAAAGTTGCCGAGCAGGTTTTGGAGGTCAATATTCGCGAGGACACCGGCGCCACCTTCGAGGTGCCCCCGCGCGGGGCTGTTGCAATTCATGTCGGATCGCAGCCGTCTGTTGGGCAGTAGCTGCAGGCCTCGGGCCAACGGGCCTGAGACATCGGCGGTACACAAGCCTCGCAGCCGCCGCCGAGTGCCTCAATCCCCCGTCAGCGCCACCTGCATGACATCGATGCGCCGATCACGGAAGCCCGCCTCGCAATAGCACAGGTAGTAGCGCCACATGCGGATAAAGCGCTCGTCGTAGCCGAGCGCCCGCACCGCCGGTAAGGACGCTTCGAAGCGCTCCCGCCACAGGGCGAGCGTGCGGGCGTAGTCGAGGCCGTGGAAGCTGCGCGAGACGACCTGCAGGCCGGCGTCAGCGGCGGCATCATCGAAGCGGCCCACGGTCGGCAGCATGCCCCCCGGAAAGATGTAGTGCTGGATGAAGTCCGGGCTCGCCTTGTAGCCGTCGAACTCCGAGTCCGCGATGGTGATGACCTGCAGGGCCGCACGGCCACCCGGGTGCAGGCAGCGCTTCAGCATGGCCATGTACGCAGGCCAATAGGCTTCGCCGACCGCCTCGAACATCTCGATGGAGACAATGTGGTCGAATCGCTCGGTGACGTCGCGGTAGTCTTGGAGTCGGAATGTCATGCGCGCCGCCTCGGGCGTCGCCGCCGCGGCCTGCTCGGCCCAGGCGAGCTGCTCGCGGGAGAGCGTGATGCCCGTAACGTCGAGTCCGGCTGCGGCCGCAGTGCGTGCGAAGCCACCCCAGCCGCAGCCCACCTCCAACACGTGCTGGCCGGGCGCGGCATCGAGCAGCTGGAGCAGGCGCCGGTATTTGCTGGCCTGTGCCCGTGCCAGGTCATCCAACTCGGGCTCGAACACGGCGCACGAGTAAGTCATGCTCGGGTCGAGCCAGAGCCGGTAGAAATCGTTGCCGAGGTCGTAGTGGGCCTCGATGTTCCGCTTGCTGCCTGCTTTGGTATTGGCGCGGCGGCGATGGCGCAGCAAGGACCCCAGCCGATTCAGCCAGCTGCCCTCGAAGACCTCCACGAGGGCATGCTGGTTGGCCGCGAAGCAATGCAGCAGGGCGGTAACGTCCGGGCTGTCCCAGTCGCCGGCCATGTAGGCTTCGCCCAGGCCGACGTGACCGCGGGTGGCGATGCGCCGCGCGAAGGTCAGCGGCCGCAACAGGCGGATTTCGCCGCTCGGGCCCGCCTCGCTGCCGTGCATTTCGTGGCAGTGCTCGCCGATGCGGATGCGCAGGTGTCCGCGCAGGATACGATCGAACAGGTGGCGGAAGGGCTTCAGCGCCGTGCGGGTAGCGATGCGCCCGAAGCCTGCCGCCGGCAGGGCGGCCTCGGCTTGTGAGCTTGAGCGGTCGGACATCAGGTCACCTCCTGCGTGGGTGGCTCGGGCTTCGAGAAGAAACGGGCGCCGCCAAGCCAGATCTTGAGCGCCTGCCAATGGATGGCGAACATCACCTTGTAGGTCATCATCGGCATCTGCCGTAAGGCGCGCTGCAAACCCGCATCCGTCAGCGGCTCGCCGGTGCCGGTTTGGCTCGCCACCAGCTTGAGCTGGCCTTGCTCGTCGAGCTGGCGGATCAGCACCACAAGCCTGTCAGCGGGCTGCGAGAGTCGGAAGCGATAGCTCCCCTGCATGTCCATCAGCGGCGAGACGTAAAAACACTTGAGCTTCTCGGCCCGCAGCGGCCAGGGGATGGCGCGTCCAGCGTCGTGCAGCAGATAGCAGTGGCGTTGGCCGAAGGTATTGTTCACCTCGGCGATCACGGCCCGCAGGCGTCCGTCGGCGTGCTCGCAGTACCAGAGGCTCAGAGGGTTAAATCCGTAGCCCAGGAGCCGCGGAAAGCACAGCAGCCGAATGCGCCCGCCCCCAAGGTCGATACCCTGATCCGCCAGCACCCGCTCCGCCCAGGGCCTGAGCGCGGAGCCATCCCGCGGCCCATGGTCCGCCGGGTCGAAGCGGAAGAGCTGCGGCCGCAAGAGCCCGCGCAGCAGGCCCCGCCGCGGCCCCACGGCGAGGCGTCGCGGCGTCGTATCCAGCCGGTCCAGGTCCAGCAACAGGCTGAATACTCGATACTCGAAGCGGTACTGCACCGGGAACAGGCGCCGATGCATGACGCGGGTGAAGTAGATGCGGTGCGGCGACGCCAAGCTGGCTGCCGGTGGAG
>NZ_JAIFKJ010000084.1 GCF_019695415.1 Thiohalocapsa sp. | reverse complement strand
GCGATACCGATCCCGAGTGGTCAGCACCACTGCGACGGATGCCGGGATTTCCGCAGTTACCCACATAGCCCCCCAACATGCAGACAAGACTCTACAACTGGCTCGACCGCAACGTCCTCGAACTCGGCCGCGAGATGCGGCTGTCGTACCTGCCGCCGCTGATGGTCTATGTCGCCGCCGGCGTGCAGGGCCTGACCGCCATCGTCGGCACCTTCTTCGTCAAGGACTACCTCGGGCTGTCCGCCGAGCTGCTCGCCGCGCTGGCCTTCTGGGCCATGATCCCCTGGTCGCTGAAGATGCCGCTCGGGCACCTGGTGGACCTGATCTGGCGCTGGAAGTCGCTGTTGGTCTACTTCGGCGCGCTGCTGATCACGGCGAGCCTGCTGATCATGCTGGGCCTGCTGGCGCAGCCGCAGGCCATGGGCGCCGTCATGCCCGTGGAGGCTTGGTATGTGCTGAGCGTACTGCTGGCCCCGCTCGGCTACGTGGTGCAGGACGTGGTCGCCGATGCCATGACGGTGGAAGCCGTCCCGACCCTGGACGCACACGGCCGGCCGATCGACCCAGACCAGCGCCGGCTCATGCACACCACCATGCAGACCCTCGGGCGCGTCGCCATCATCGGCGGCTCGGTGTTCGTAGCGCTCCTGAACGTCTGGCTGTTCCGCGGCGTCGATGCGATGGACGAGGCCGCCAAGGTGGCCACTTATATCCACATCTACGAGTTGGCGCTGGCAATCCCCGTCGCGTCCGTCTCCGGCGTGCTGCTCGGCAGCATCCTGAAGCACCGGGAGGTGCGCCGGCTGCGCGCCCTTGGCGAGACGGAAGCCGCCGAGCGCC
The DNA here is from genome assembly GCF_019695415.1 of Thiohalocapsa sp. Lineage (GTDB taxonomy): Bacteria > Pseudomonadota > Gammaproteobacteria > Chromatiales > Chromatiaceae > Thiohalocapsa. Next base: position 5,102 of record NZ_JAIFKJ010000084.1, on the reverse strand, counting down.
TGATCCACGGCGGTGAGGAGAAGACCAAGCCGAACCCCTGGATCCTCGGCGGCAGCCTGGCCTTCGTGCTCTTCACCCTGGCGGTGGGCTTGGGCGACCTGCCCTACAACAAAGAGATCGTCTTCGTCGGCTCCATGGTCATCGTGGGGTTTCTGATCTCACGCCTGCTCAAGGAGCTGACGCCGGAGGCCGCGCGCGTCCTGCTCGGTACCGCCGTCGTCATCTTCGCCTTCCGCGCCCTGCCCAACCCCGGCGCTGGCCAGACCTGGTGGATGATCGACGACCTGGGCTTCGACCAGCAGTTCGTCTCCGTGCTGCAGCTGGTGGGCAGCGGCATGGCACTGGCGGCCATGTTCATCTTCCGCCGCTTCCTGGCGGACCATTCCATCGTCTATATCGTCGGCTTTCTCACGGTGCTGACGGCGCTCTTGTCCCTGCCGAACCTGGCCATGTTCTACGGCCTGCACGAGTGGACCGCCGCCCGCACCGGCGGCATCGTGGATGCCCGCTTCATCGCCCTGGTGGACACCGCGGTGGAGTCGCCGCTCGGGCTGGTGGCCATGATCCCGATGCTCGCGTGGATCGCCAACTCCGCCCCTGCACATCTCAAGGCGACCTTCTTCGCCGTGATGTCGTCCTTCGTCAACCTGGCCCTGTCCGCGAGCCAGCTCGGTACCAAGTATCTGAACCAGATCTTCAGCATCACCCGTGAGGTGCGCGAGGACGGCGCCGTCACCGTGCCCGCGGACTACGCGGAGCTCGGTGCGCTCCTGTGGACAGTGATGGCACTCACGCTGGTCATCCCGTTTGCGGCCATCGCCTTCGTCAGGCTGACGGGGCTTCGCAGCGCCTAAGGAGAGGCTGATTTATTGGGCATCCTGCCCAAAAATCAGACGGAGCCGGGCCTGTGTAGACATTGGGCGGTTTCCCGGCTCCTTCATTTTCAGCGACTGACGTCGCCGAAAATGGCGGGGCGTCCTGCCCCGCACGGGAAGCGCCAATAAATCGGCGCTTCCCTAAGCCGCCAAACGGCATCCTCGGCGCTCTTGCACATCTCGGACGGCCCCCGCGCCTTTGAGATCAGGCCACAAGGACCGTCCCGTGTCAGAAAACGGGCCAAGGTAGCGAAACGACTCCCCTGCCAGACCTCCTCCAAGGAGTCCCTTCCCATGCCCGCTAGCGACCTCAAGGTCGCGGCAAGCCGACGACGACCGCCTGCCGCCCTTCCGCGGCGAGGCGGAGCACAGCCTCGCCGCCTGCGACCGGTATCTCAACGAGATCGGGCGCCTGTTCGACCAGTATGGCCTCGACGCCGAAATCCGCCTGCCATGCCCTTGACAGAAGGCCATCGCTTCCAACAGCATGCTCTCATGCAGAATGCATGCAAGCAGGCAAACGCAATGGCCGCAAACATTCAAATCCGTAACGTCCCCGATGAGCTCCACCGCATCATGAAGGCGCGGGCGGCCATGGCAGGCATGTCCTTATCGGACTACCTCATCGATCACATACGCCGCCTAGCGAGCCGGCCGACACCCGAGGAAATGCGCGAGCGCCTCAGCCGGCGCGAGCCCGTGCAGGTCAGCGAACCCGCCGCAGACGTACTGCGGCGCGAGCGCGACGGCGAAGGGCCGGAGCATGAACGGCGCCGGACATGATCGTCGTCGACGCCTCCGTGCTGGTGGACCTGCTGCTCCGGTTGGACGATGCACCGGCCCTGACAGACACACTGCTGGACCCTGCACGCGTCCTCAACGCCCCCCAGCTCATCGATATCGAGGTCGCCCAGACATTGCGCCGTTATGTGATAAACGGCGAGCTGCCCTCAGCACGTGGCCGCGCCGCACTGGACGACCTGGCGGACCTCCCCCTAGAGCGCTACGCACACACTCTGCTCCTGCCGCGCATCTGGGACTATCGCGGAAACCTGACTGCCTACGACGCCACCTACCTGGCGCTCGCCGATGCTCTGGATTGTCCAGTTTGGACACGGGATGCGCGCTTTGCGAAAGCACCCCCTGCCATCGGCCGCGTCCAATTGATCTGAAGCGCCGCGCGGCGAGATCGCTTCTATTGGGGGGCTGTGCCCGACCGCACGCGCAACCGCATATTGTGGCTCCGCCACCGCTTCTATCTGGCGAGCTGACGGCGCCACACGTTAGACCCCGCTCTACTCTGGTCCCCCTCTAGTTGGTCCGACGCTGCTTAGACGCGAGTTTCCACCGCCCCCAAGATCAATGCTCGTCGAGGCTCAGCAGGGGTGCAAGGTCCAATTCGATGTCATCGAGCATCAATGGGCTGATTCGATATGGCGCGGCGAGGTGGAAACTGCTCTGGTACACGCCGTTTGCCGGCTCGCGGTGAATCCAGATGACTTGGGCGGGGATATCGATGAGCCATGCCTCGGGGATGGCGAAGCGGGCATATAGAGGAAGCTTGCGCTCGCGATCGTAGCGAACGCTGCCCTCGGCGATCTCGATGACGAGCAGGACGTCCTCAGCCTGGGGGTGTGCCGTAGTATAGAAATCTTCCCGTGGCTTGAGGATGGCAATGTCCGGCTGTGGGGCGCTCAGATCGCCGAGTAGAATCGGGTCTTGTGTCGACACGACAGCGCGCCGACCAATGGCCTCGATCAGCAGCAGGTTGAGCCGCTTGGTGCGGCCGGCATGGGGCGGGGCGATCGGCGGCATGTCGATCATTTCTCCATCGATCAGCTCGATCCTGGCATTTGGGTCCAGGACGCCGGCTTCCCCCATGCGGAGGAACTCCCGCGCGGTGACGCGATGCGGACGGGGGGCGGGTAAGGCATCGGCTTGCATGAGACCACTTTCCTGGGCTGGTCGGCTCGGGCTGATCGGATCGCGCTGGCGACGGGTGAGGAGCTGCTGGACCAGGCCAAGGCGGCGGTGCAGGACATCAACACGGAGGAGCTGGCGGCGCTGATCGAGCGCAATCCGAGCGCCGCGGTGGTGGACATCCGCACCGGCGGGGAGGCCTGGCGGGCGGGTGGCAGCATCGATGCGCCCCGGCATCTGGACATCCCCCGCGGCTGGCTGGAGCTGCAGATCGGCACATCGGTGCCGGAGCGGGAGACGCCGGTGGTTGTCTACTGCGGCACCAATCTGCGCAGCCCCCTGGCCGCGCAGACCCTGGCCCGCATGGGCTACACGCGGGTCTACAACTACGCCGACGGCTTCTCCGCCTGGCGCGACGCCGGGCTGCCGGTGTTCGAGGACACGGACACCTCTGGGTGGATCGACACCTGGAACGCCTTCGAGGCGCTGGGCGCGGAGATTGTCATCCCGGGCCACGGCGGGCCCACGGACATGGCCGAGGTGACCAAGTACACCAAGGATTATCTAGTCTACATGCGCGAGCAGATCGGCACGCTCATCGACGCCGGCGGTGGATTGACCGATGCCTATGAGGTGGACCAGTCCGCTTACCAACACCTGGATACCTTCGAGGAGCTGGCGCGGCGCAATGCCGGGCGGATCTTTCGGGAGATGGAGTTCGCATTTTGAGGCTTGATGTGGATCGCTGATCCGACGTAAAGAACTGATGCGCGGCCGGCAAAGAGCATATCTCGCGCAGAGACGCAAAGGCGCAGAGAACATCGGTGTCAGTCGCCGGCGTTGGGCCGTGAGGACGGACCGCTCTCCTCAGCCAGCCGCGCCACCAACAGCGGCTTACCCTCCATGGTGCGGTGTACAGGGCAGCGGTCGGCGATCTGGAGCAGGCGGGCGCGCTGCGCCTCGGTGAGGTCGCCGGTGAGGGCGATGCGGCGCTCGATGCGCTCGATGCGGCCCTGCTTGTCGGCGCCGGCGCGGATCTCTTCATCGCAGTCCGCCTCGCAGTCGTCCACGTGGATGCGCTCATGCTTGAGACGCACTTCGACATCGTCCAGCGGCAGTCCCTTGTGGTCTGCATACATGCGGATGGTCATGGAGGTGCAGGCGCCGAGCGCCATCAGCAGCAGGTCGTAGGGTGAGGGCCCGAGATCCGTGCCGCCGACGGACTTCGGCTCGTCTGCGAGAAGCTGGTGATGCTCGGTGTAGAGCCCGCGCAGGAAGCGCCCCTCCCGCTCGGTGACGACGACCTCCTTGGGTGCGACCTCGGGGGTCGTTCCCAGCCCGACCTCTTGCGCATGCGTGCGCAGGCCCAGATAGCGGCTCGCCCAGGCCACCAGGGTCTCTGCGACGTACTCCGAGTCCTCGCGGTTGGTGAGGAGATGATCGGCGTCGTGCAGGGAGATGAAGCTCTTCGGGTGCTTGGCGGCCTGATAGATCTTCGCCGCCTCGCCGATGGGCACGATCTCGTCAGCCGGCGAATGGAAGATCAGGAGCGCCCGTTTCAGGCGTTTGATGTGCTCGGCGTCGGCGTGGTGCTCCAGGTCGTCCAGAAACCGGCGCTTGATCCGAAAGCGGCGGTGGCCCACCTGGACCTCGGCGGCGCCTGTGGTCTCCATCTCCCCGCGCACACCGCTGAACAGGTGCTCGATGTGCTTGGGGCTCGCGGGCGCGGCGATGGTCACCACCGCCTCCACACTCGGCAGCTCTTGCGCCGCCGCCAGCACCGCCGCACCACCCAGGCTGTGGCCGATGAGCATGGCAGGCGCCGCATGCTCGGCCTCCAGCGCGCGGGCGGCGGCGATCAGGTCCTGCACGTTGGACGTGAAGCTGGTGTTGGCGAAGTCGCCGTCGCTGTTGCCGAGCCCGGTGAAGTCGAAGCGCAGCACGGCGATGCCGCGGGCAGCCAGCGCCCGGCTGATGCGCGAGGCGGCAGCGATATCCTTGCCGCAGGTGAAGCAATGCGCAAAGAGCGCATGGCGCAGCGTCGGAACGTCGGGCGGCGGCGTCTCCAGCAGGCCGGAGAGTGTGTGCCCGTCTGGGTTTTGGAAGTCGAGCTTGATGCGCGGCATTCGCGGGCTCCGGCTGCGGCGGTACGGCCCGCACGGGGCTTGGAGTATGCGGGTGATGGGGAGTGAGCTGCAATGAACCTGGATGGAGCGGCGGAGGGGCTGGCTCTTGTAACCATTTCCCAGCCCACGCGACTCATGAGCACCCCGTATGCCGACTTCTCCTTGCAAACAACAAACATAA
>NZ_JAIFKJ010000284.1 GCF_019695415.1 Thiohalocapsa sp. | reverse complement strand
GCCCGGCATCGAGGCAATCCGCCGGTGACGCGAAACAAGAAGCTGGCGCACATCAAGGCCTTCCTCGCCTTCCTGCGCGGCCGGCACCGCCGCATGAGCGAGCTGGACCTGGCTGACATCGATGCATTCATCGTCGCGTGCCGACAGGACCATGCACGCACGACCGTGGCGGACATGGCCTCGAGCCTGCGCGGTTTCCTGCGTTTTCTCCACGTCACCGGGCGCCTGGCAGTGGCTCTGGCGCCGTCGGTGAAGGCCCCCATCGTGCGCCGCGGCGAGCGGCCGCTGCGGGCACTGCCGTGGGAGAAGGTCCAGCGGATACTCGACGCCGTCGACCGCTCCACGGCCGCGGGGCGGCGCGATTATGCCCTGTTACTGCTGATGAGCGTCTACGGTCTGGGGGCCGGTGAGGTGTTGCGCCTGCGCTGGGATGATATCGATTGGCGCGGGGGAATCGGGCATGTCACCCGACCGAAGACCGGCGTGGCGGGGGCGCTGCCGCGGTTGCCGCCCGTGGCTCGGGTGCTGGTGGCCTACCTGCGCCACGGGCGCCCGCAACATGCCAGCACGCGCCGTCTGTTCGTCAGCCTGCGGGCGCCGCATCGACCACTCGCCGCCTCTTCGGCCGTGCGGCACATCCTGCACAAGCATGCCCGGGCTGCCGGCGTCTCGGCCCCTTACCTCGGCAGTCATGTCTTGCGTCACACCCATGCCTGCCGGGAGCTCGAGCTGGGGGTGGCGCCCAAGGTGATCGGCGACATCCTCGGTCACCGTCGCCCGGAATCAACCTCGGCGTACCTGCGCGTTGCCACCGAGCGACTCCGTGATGTGGCCCTCGCCCTGCCGGCATGACCTGGCTCACGCAAACGCAGCTGGCCCGGGACATCACCCGGTTCCTGGCTTTCAAACGGGCCCTCGGCTATCCCTATGGCCGCGGGGCGGCCACGCTGCGAAGCTTCCAGCGCTTCGCGGCAGCGCAGACCGGCGACGACGCGCAGATGGAGCTGGAGGCCATGATCGGCGGCTGGCTCTCGCGTATCGCCGGACGCAAATCGGTGACCGTCGCGCTGGAGCTGGGGGTGATCCGACAGTTGTGTCTGCATCGGCGCCGATCCGATCCACAGGGCTTCGTGCCTGGTCGCGAATGGGCACCCCAATCGGCCGAGTCGCACTTCCTACCCTACATCTTCTCCCGTGCCGAGGTCCGGTCGCTCGTAGACGCCGCCGGCGAGCATGGCCACCGCAATCTCACTCCGGCGACGTTGCGCACGTTGCTCCTGATCCTGTACTGCACCGGCCTGCGGCTGGGCGAGGCGGTGCGGCTTACGCTCAAGGACGTGGATCTGCAGCAGAACCTGTTCGTCGTGCGCGAGAGCAAAGGCAAGACCCGGCTGGTGCCGTTCCGACCCGATCTTGCGCAGGTTCTACAGGCGTATCTGGCCGAACGAGCAGCGATCGCGTCCAGCGACGAGGATGGACCGCTGCTGGTGCGCAAGCGCGGCGATGGCCTGCCGGTGGGTGTTGCCTCCGGGGCGATCCGCCAGCTTCTGCGCAGGTTGGGACTGAAACCAGCGCACGGTCGGGTCGGCCCCCGCCCATATGACTTGAGGCATGCCTTCGCCGTGCATCGCCTGACCGATTGGTACCGCCAGGGTGTGGACATTCACGCGCGCCTGCCCTGGCTCTCGGCCTATATGGGTCATGACGATGTCCTCGGCACCGAGGTCTACCTCACCGCCACGGCGGAGCTGATGGACCTCGCCAGTGCTCGCTTTGCAGCACGCTTCCACGATGCTGCTCGTCGAACGTGACGCGGCCTGCCAACAATCCGCTCCCGCATCTGGTCGAGTCGTTCTTCCGTGATCATCTGCAACGCTGGCTATTATACACATCTCCGAACCCACGAACACGGCAGAAAACACGTATGCCGTCTGAGGCTTGAAAAAACAACAGAAGAAACAAACGAGAACACAGAGACACGACAAGGCTGTACAAACA